>NZ_JAUBRC010000007.1:0-198540 GCF_036701635.1 Microcoleus sp. N9_B4
TCCTGCTCATCACCCTTATTGTCGCCTGGTTTAATTGACTTTATACTACCCCGTTGTAAAAAACCTACACCTGTCAGCCGACTCATCCCCCATCACCGCCTTATACCAATGTTGGGCAAAAGCCCGCGCCTGCGTTTCATTAAAATCCGCCACCTCCACATAATCAAACCGCTCAAACCGCGATTCCTGACTCTGCGTTCGACAGGTCACAATTACCTGCACCTGCGGATAAGTGCGAGCAAACCGCTTGATTTCCTTGGCGATGTTCTTCCCATCTTCTCCCGTCACCTCATCCAACCCATCCAGCAGCACCAGCGCCCGACCTCGATCTAACGCCAATTGAGTTTCGGCATCCGATAACCGCCAGCACCGTTCTAGATAACCCTCTAGCGAGTAGGCAACCTCGCGCCCATCCTCGACAAAATCTCGCAGTTTAATCAAAACCGGAATCCGGTGCGCTTGTAAATTACCTGCGTTGCACTCCATCACCACTCGCTGCAAATACGTGGTCTTTCCCGAACCCGGTTTGCCCACTACCATCAGGTTCGCATTCTTTGCCAGCACCTCTAAACCTGATACCCGTTTTAGCTGTTTGCCCAAACCAATGCGATCCAAACTGCGGTAGCTGGGATTTTGGCTGAAGTGCTGCCACAAGTCATCCAATTCCGATTTACGACTACTACTGAGTTCCTCCAGAAGATTGACATCCACAAACAAGTCACCCAACGGCACGCAACGATCGACCCCCCAAAGCGGCATAGTGCCGTGCAACCGTTGGATGTCATCGTGGAGGCGCGATCGTACTTGCTGAACTAACGCATCAATATCATCTTTCAGGCTCTCCAGAGGCGGATCTGACAGCGAATTTGGTGGTTTACCTTTCTCCTGAACCTGTTCATCATCGGGTTCCCATTTCAGGTTGAGCTTTTTGCAGATGCAAAGAAACTGCTTGCGCTGAACAGGTTCACCTTTGAAAAAATTGTTGATGGTGTTACGCGACATCTCCAATTGAGCCGCCAAATCGGATTTGCTACCAAATTTTGCTAATGCGCTGTCCGCGTTTTTCAGTTGAGTTGGCGATAACCTCAGAGATCGCCCGGTACGTTCTGTCATGTAGTGGTTCCAGCTTTCCCCCATTCTAGCGACGCGATCGTAACTTGGACAAACTTGTACATAACCTGAGCGATAGGCGATCGTATCTAAAACCAGCCTCCTATCTTTCATTTGGCAGATTGTTGAGAGTTTCAACAAAGATGACCAACATGAAGAGTTCAAATAAGAAAAAATCGCTCAAAGTAATCGAGTTTACTGTAGTGGGTGTTGCCACCTGGCTCAATCCCCAAGCAGGATTTCTGCTCTTTCTGCTTCGGCTGTGCTTTCAAATCTTGGCTGCGTTGCAGAAAGATGAGGAGAGTGAAATAGATAAAAGCTAAATGCTAAACGAGTAGATTGAGAAAACATTGTCGTTGCCGATCGCCGAAATCGACAAGCGAAAATCTGAAAAAATGAGTGGATGCGATCGCTACTAAAACTATCGAGCGATCGCATTTACCAATCTTGGCATGGTATAGTACCCATCTTCGATTCGCATCGACAACTCATGAAAACAGACACCATTTTCTACAGCCTGTTTCAGGAATTTCCCAGCTTCTTCTTTGAACTGATCGATCGTTCCCCAGACGAAGCCACCGCCTATGAATTCACCTCCCGCGAAATCAAACAACTCGCATTCCGCATCGACGGCTTATTTCTCCCCAAAACCGAAGAACCTGAAAAACCATTTTACTTAGCTGAAGTTCAGTTTCAACCCGATGCCGACTTGTACTACCGCATCTTTGGCGAACTCTTTCTCTATCTGCGACAATACAAACCCCTCAATCCTTGGCGCGTCGTTGTCATCTATCCCAATCGCCGCATCGAACACGAACAGATGCTGCAATTTCAGGAGCTCTTAACCAGTCAGCGTGTCCAACGGATTTACCTCGATGAATTGCCAGAAGCCGCAGATCGATCGCTGGGAGTGAAAGTTGTTAAACTGGTAATCGAGCCAGCAGAGACAGCAGCAGAACAAGCACGGCAGTCGATCGCAATGGCCCGACAACAGTTGTCCGATCCAACCGTTCTACGCGATTTAATTAACCTCATCGAAACAATTATCGTCTACAAACTCCCCCAGAAAAGCCGCGAGGAAATTGCCGCCATGTTGAATTTAAGCGAACTCAGACAAACTCGATTTTACCAGGAAGTCAAGCAAGAAGGCTTAGAAGAAGGACTCGAACAAGGTAAGCAGGAAGGTGAGCGGCAGGCGAAGTTAGAAGCCATTCGTCGCACGATAGGGCTGGGGATAAATTTAGAGACGATCGCGCAATTATTAGATTTGTCTCTCGAATTTGTTCGGCAAACAATTAACAAACTCCAACGGGAATCGATGTCACTCTCCGAACAAAAGATCGACTCGTTTATCGAACTATTAACTCAGCAGCGATCGCTGTTCTCGGCCGAACAATTAACCGAACTAGCGCAGCTAATCGAACCCTTATCCGATGAGAGCGATGTCCTTTCAGAAGCGATTTCAACCTGGGCTGAAAATTACCCTTCAATTCAGGAAGCTCAAGCCAAACTGCTCGAACCACTACCGCCGGCTAAGGCATCAGAAAAAGCAGCAGTCAGCGGAGAAATTAGCGAATCTCAACTCCGCGATCGCCTCAACAAACAAGCTCTCAAAAATGCCATTTTATTGTAGCGCACAACAGCTTACCTCCTTTATAATTCGGCGGTTGAAACCGCTACTACACAAACAAAGCCCGCCTTCGCGGGCTAAGAAATAAAGGGGGTATTTCAGCCAAATTGCCACTAAAACACAGAATAGTCAGAACCCCGACTTATTCAAGAAGTCGGGGTTCTGACAGTGAAAAAGTTTAGATTACTTTCTAGTTTAGTCTGCGGGAGCGAGGGAAACTAACAGAGTGATGTTGTCAACGCCGATGACATAAACGGTATCTCCGGGTGTGAGGGTGATTTGGCGATCGCACCGTGCGGGCCACCAGCTACCTTGGAAGCGGACGCGACCTGTTTGATTCGGGTAAATCGATTCATCAACGACTGCTTCTTCGTTGAAGTAGTGGAAATTGGTGTTGATGTAGTTATCCATTAAGAGATTGTTTTCTGTGCTGTAGGTGTGAAGAGAAAAAATAGAACCGAAAGCTTTTACTACGTTAAACATTTTGTTGACTCCTTTTGTGTTAAAATATATGGAAGTTTAATCGCCTATTGATGCTATTTGAAAGGTTGCATTTCCTGGTTGTTCAATCTCTGATTTAGTCTGCGGGAGCGAGGGAAACTAACAGAGTGATGTTGTCAACGCCGATGACATAAACGGTGTCTCCCGGTGTGAGGGTGATTTGGCGATCGCAACGTGCGGGCCACCAGCTACCTTGAAAGCGGACGCGACCTGTTTGATTCGGGTAAATCGATTCATCGACGACAGCTTCTTCGTTGAAGTAGTTAAAATTGGTGTTGATGTAATTTTTGATGAGCATATTGTTAGCGGCGCTGTATCCTTGGGTAGAGAAAATCGAGCCGAAAGCTTTTACTACGTTGAACATGATATTTACTCCTGTTGTGTTAAAATATATGGATGTGTAATTGTCTGTTTATGCTATTTGAGAGGCTGCATTTCCTCGGTTAAGATTGACTGATTGCCTTGATATTTCATTGTTCTTGCCTTCCGTGCTTTTATCAGGATAAAAGCTAAGAATTTTTGAAATGTTGAGGGGATTTGAGAAGCGGTTGCGGGGAGTATAAATCCAGTAATTCCGAGGTATTGAATTAAGGATTTCATGGTTGAGCAGTTGGTGGGATTTGCCTCAAGGGTAGATGTGGTTAGCTACATTAGAGATTGTCTGATTCCGCATTACTGCTGCTGTGAAGATGTTTTCTTTTTGGGTTTAACTTTTGGGTTGAATTTTTTGATTGGGTTGTGACTCACTTGCTTTACACTTACTAATTTGCCAGGAGTCGAATATCTTTGGTGCGATCGCCAGTCCACTTTCCCACTCTGGTACTGGCACATGACACTCCTAAACCCTCAAACAACCATTTTCTAAAGGTTTTTGCCTAAACATCAGGCGGCGGGCTGTGCCAATTTAGCTAACTGGACTACCGCAAACGGTGAATTATGAACTTACGCAGTCTCGATCGCCCAATCCGGAATATCCCTAAATATCTAGTCCGTGACTTACGCACCAAACCTCTAAAAACCAGGTTTCTGACACCCAGTGCGCCATTAGGGGCCCGTAAGCGGATCTATGATCTAAGCCACTTTACTAGGGCACTCAGCCACCCTCCCAATGCGATATTGATTTGTACCTACCTATTTAGGCATAGACCATAGGCGATCGAGACTTAGGCAGATATTCACGACGCGGTAGGAGTTTTTGATCGATGGAGCTCGATCGCACCCTGTTATCTAATTATTGAACAGGTCGAACTTAAAATCCATTCATAAATTCAGAATCTTAAATTCATAAAAGTCATAATTATAGACAACCTGCTTGATACTGCATAATTGTTACAGGAATTTTGAATAAAGTTTTAGCTAATTGAGACAAACCGAACTTGAATTTAAGCGACTGCGGCAATTCTTGTACGGAAACTTCTACAAAGCCAAAGCGAGTATAAAATGATGCGAGTCGCTTTCCCAAACATTCTAAATATAGCGGTTCTGTAGCTTGTTGAATTAAATATTTTGTGAGGTAGCTTCCCAAACCTCGATCGCGCCAATCCTTCGCCACCACCAAACTGCCCAATTCTTGCGCGCCCGCAAAGTTCCGCAACTGTCCGCAAGCTGCCAATTTTCCCTCGCATTCGATCACCCAGAATTGCTCCCAGCGCAACTGAGTTGGATCGAGTTTGGCGCTCCACACTAACCTTCTAATTGATTTGATGTCTTGAGCTGAGGCTGGGCGGAGGACGCATTGTGGCGGCAACGAAAAAGAACTTTCATTCATGATGATTCCTGTTGGCTGTCTCGTTTGGCTTGGGCTTTCAACATCCTTTCTTTTAACCGTGCATTTCTCTCGGCAATTTCGGGATTTCCCTCATACCAAGGCGGAACATCGTCATAATCGGGAATTCCATCATCTATCAGATAGCGCGCGTTGGGTTGCTTGGGATAACCTGTGGCCAATCCTCCAGTACAGATCGCAAATAAAGCTGTATTGTCAGCAGCTTTTAATGCTCTCTTTGCTGCGGGAGAAACTCTCACAATATCGCCGCCCTCAAGTGTCAATAGTTCCCCATCTACAACCATCAGGCCCTTGCCTTCAACTACAATATAAACTTCTTCTTGTTCTGCGTGGCTGTGAGTAAAGGTATAGCCCTCGCCAGCCGGCAAGCGAATCAAACCTAAAGCTACTCCTTGCAGATTTAGCTGTCGCCAAGGGTTGGTGAGTTGGGGCAAATTGTTAAAGTCAAAGTGAGCTTTACTGAATTTATTGTTATTTTCAGAATCTAGTTCCATATTGTGTATTTAAGTAGAAGAGATGTTACTGGAAATTATACCAGCTAGCCGCTTCAAAATGCGAAAGACTTCGTAAAGTTCATTTCCGGGATTCGCAATATCGAAAAGTTTAGAGACGGCATACTGCGGTGTGTCTTGTTTTGTCACTTTGATAAATCGAAAGCTGCTACCATTTGTCAGAAGCCCAAATGTTACTGGTTCTGGGCTGGGGTCATTCAGCATATAAAATAGTAACTGAGGAAGCCCAGCTTCAACGGAATATTGAGAGCGTTTGGCTTCAATCGCAACTACCCAAAAAGATTTCAGCAATAGCAGGACATCAATGCTACCCCTGACAATTGTATCTTCATCTTCAATAGTCAGTTCTACTGATTTTTCTGCCTCTATGTGAAAGGGAGTCAAGTAGAAATCTGCTAAAAATAGCAAGGGAGCCAGTACCACCATTTTTACGGTATCTTCCAGCATCGCGTACTTGACACTGTTGATATAACCTGCTTTTACGTTGTCGAGCGATCGCTTTTTGTCATCGCTAATTTCCGGTAAATCGTCAATCCACTCCCGGAAGAATTGCTCGTCTTCACAAAGTTGAAAATTAAATTTTGTTTGGACATCTAGCAGGGTCAGTGTTTTTGCTTGAATGCTTTGTGTCATAGTTTTATCTAGTTATTTATTAGTTGGTACGTATTGTAGCATATCAACTGTAGATCGCCTCCAACAAAACCTCCGCGCCAAACCTTACGGGATCGGTACAAGGCAATCCCGTTTCTGCTTGAATTTCAGCTATTGCTAACAGCGCTTCGGCCTCATTTAAGTGATGAGTGTTGAGGGCGATCGCGCTCACTTTTCCCCCTGCAAAAGCACCCGCAGCAGCAGCTACCATTTCGTACAATTCAATTACTTTTGATAGCCTGGGAATCGATACGTGCGGGTGATTGCGAATGCTAGTTTGTCCGGCTCGGTGGGCTAAAATTAAGTGAGTTGGCTGCGAACCCCGCAGCAGCGGCAGAGTCGCCGTCGAACCCGGATGCAATAGCGAACCTTGCCCTTCTACGTGCAGAATATCGCATTCAGAGCCCAATTTGAGCGCCATTTGTTCGACAGCTCCAGCCGCGAAATCAACTCGCACTGCATCCAAAGGAAGGCCTTCATTTCCGATCATTAAACCCGTTTGACCGGTTGCCAAAAATTTGGAACGCAAACCCCGCCGCAAGCAAGTGCGATTGAGTTCCAGACTGGTTGACATTTTGCCAACGCTCATATCTGTGCCGACAGTTAATACGCGGCGACAACTTAATTTAGCAGCAGCAGCAGAGGCGATCGCACCGACAGATTTCGGTTCCTGACGCACGTCCCAAATCCATTGATTTTTGGTTAAAGGAACTGTTATCAAAGGTGCAAGTTTCGCGTGCAAACCGTTGACAACGGACAAACCTGCTGCTACCGCTTGATTAATTTCTGGCAGCCATTCCGCAGGCAAAACACCGCCGGAAGTAGCGATACCAATTAGCAGAATATCCGGCGCAAATAGGAGTGCTTCTGCAACGGAAGCAACTATCGGTACTTGTTGAGGAATGCCCGTTAATTCAGGTAAAGATTGTCCGGCACATTGGCGGTCTATTACTGCTACAATTTGTGCTTCGCTGTAGCGCAAAAATGCTAAACCTGTTTTGCCGGAAGAACCGAGAATACCCTCGTGCAGCAGGATGGCAATTTTGCCATTTTTGATCGGATAGTTTTTAGTCATTGATTTACTTGTGAGATGGGCGATTTTAGATTTTAGATTTTAGCTTCAATCTAAAATCTAAAATCGATTGGGTGTTAGCTGCGATTTGGGTTCAGGGTAAGATCATTCGGATCTTCTCCCAATTCTCGCAATCTGGCCTCTAGTCGCGAGGCTCGCTGGCGTTCCTGTTCCGCTTGCTGTTGAGCAGCTTCCGCTTGCTGTTGAGCGGCTTCCTCCGGCAACAAAACTAAATTGCCAGATTCATCGAAAAAACGCACCCAAGTCGCTGTTTCTCGATCGACAATTCCTTCCCAAGTGCCCAACCAAAAACCTAACGTTTCGCACCACAGCCAACCCCGCTCGTTGGGCACTAACGGCTGATAACGCAGGGTGGCATCTAAACACCATCCTCGCAAAGAATTCGGATCGAAAGGATCGAAAACAAAGTAATCACGAGTTCTAAAAACCTGCTCGTAAATATCCTTTTTTTTGCCTGTATCCTGATTTGCCGTTGATGGTGACAGCAGTTCCACAATGACATCCGGGTAACGTCCGTTTTCTTCCCAAACTACCCAGCCTTGTCGGGAAGTATTGCTGTCAACACCCAAGACAGCGAAAAAATCCGGGCCTCGGAAATCCTGATTACGAATCTGTTTAGCGCTGTAATAAATAAACATATTGCCACCGACAAAAAAATCGTTCCGGTTAGCTAAACCTTGTTCTACGGAACGGATTAAAACGGTCATTGCTATACGGTGGCGGTTGCTTTCCATTTCTGCACCATCATCAAAAATTAAATCAGTCGGCGGCTTGTGTTCTTCAAAAAAAAGTTTGGCTTCTCTATCAATTCCCTGTCCTATTGATTCTACTGGTATCATACTATCTCCAGATTTATTTTTATCTGTCAACTGTCAACTGTCAACTGTCAACTGTTTAACGATACTTCTATTCTACAATCTCAATTCGCTGCACTCCCAATCCCGATCGCCCGTTTGGCAGCAAACACCCATTTTCGACGATCGCACCCGTGAAAGGATCGTCTAATAAATTTAAGTGACTGTCCAAATCCAAATAATCAGCTAGCGGTGAAAGTTGTGCTGCTGCTGTATTTGCGATCGCGCTATCTGAATAGCAGCCGAACATTACTTGCAAATTGCAGGCTTTTGCTGTGTGAATCATCCGCATTGCTTCAGTCAATCCCCCTGACTTCATCATTTTGATATTGATGCCGTGGACGCAGTGCGCTAACTTGGGTATATCGGAACTATTAAAGCAACTTTCATCAGCAAAAATTGGCAGGGGCGATTGACGGTACAGTTCTGAGAATTCATCCATATCTGCGACGGGTGAAAGCGGCTGTTCGACATAATTTATCTGGTATTTTTCCAGCCAGCGACACATTTCGATCGCGCTGGTCAAACTCCAGCCGCCGTTAGCATCTACACTGATTTTCAGATTAGCTGGTGCTTCCTCTAGCACTGCTGTTAACATAGCTTGGTCGGCTTCGATTCCTTCGGGATTGCCTAATTTAACCTTAATGGCGCGGTATTTGATGCTTGCTGGATCTGTCGCATCTTTACCAAACCAATCGCGCACTCTTTCTCTTGCACCAGACGGCGAATTAATGCCGATTGTGACGGAGGTGGGGACGATGCGCGATCGATCTAACCCCCACATTTTCCACAGTGGCAAGCCTGCTTTTTTGCCCAGCCAGTCGTGCATTGCCATGTCGATGCCGGCGCGGGCTGCTGAGGGTAAGTTGACCTCTGTTAATACTTGTTCGATTTTTTGGCGATCGAACGGAGTAAACTTTTCTAGCAGCGGTGCAACTTCCTGCAATGCAGCTAGCAGCATTTCGGTAGTTTGGGGCCGAGAACCTGTGGAAAAGGGCGATGCTTCTCCCCAGCCTTCGATTCCTTCGTGTGCTAATTTTACCCATAAATTCGTACTTTGGGCTGTTGTACCGCGGCTGATGGTAAGGGCAAACCGCTTGCGGACAGTGAAGGTTTCAATTTGAACGTGCATTGTCAGTGATTGGTGATTTTTTGTAGATAAAAATCCGAGGTGGCGGATTGCGCCGCTCTTGCGATTTTTTACTTTTTACTTTATAGTTTGATTTTGCTTGTTCTAGTTTATCAAAAACTTGATGAAGTTCATTATTTCTGTTTCGCCGAAGAGAGTTGCTTTCTCTCTCAGCATTTGGGTGCTCTTCTTTGCTGTTGCTGGTTGCATCGTACAAGTTCTGCGGTACGGTTTCAACTATCAAGAACGCTGGATTAATTTATTTAATTTAGACAGAGAAATAAATTATCCTGCGTGGTACTCGTCATTTACTTTGCTGTTTTGCGCGATTTTGCTAGGTATTATTGCTACTGCTAAGAAGAAGCAGGGCGATCGGTATTTTGGGCACTGGAAAGCGCTGGGGTTCATCTTTGTATTTTTTTGTTTAGATGAAATATTGAGTCTGCACGAAATATTAATTATTAACGACTTGCGAAAGGCACTGCATTTAGGGGGAATTTTTTACTTCGTTTGGGTAATTCCGGGGGCGATTTTTGTTGCGGTTACTGCGCTGGCTTATCTCAAGTTTCTCCGGCACCTACCCCGGAAAACAAGGGACTTTTTCTTACTAGCAGGCAGTATATATGTCGGTGGAGCACTTGGCATGGAAATGGTTGGTGGCTATTATGCAGATGCGGTAGGTCAACGAAACTTGATATACGGTTTGATGGTTTGTGTTGAGGAAATTTTGGAAATGGTAGGGGTGATCGTATTTATCTACGCCCTGCTGTCTTACATTGGTTCCCATCTTGAAACTATTGATTTGCGGTTGAAGATAGTGGAGAATCAACAGAGGTAAAACTGACGATTAACCAAGATTATTAACGAAATTGAAATCGCAGACTTTATGGCTATCTACTTCTACACCACTGGCAGCGAATACGGCTGTTTTTCTAATTTTTCCAGTCATGGATTCGAGTTAGACGGAGAATATTGGGCAACTACTGAACATTATTTTCAAGCACAAAAGTTTCCCAAAACGGCTCATTGTGACCAAATTCGCCAAGCAAAAACGCCGAAAGATGCCGCAAAAATGGGGCGCGATCGCTCTCGTCCCCTCCGCAAAGATTGGGAACAAGTAAAAGATGATATCATGAGAAAAGCCGTACTCCGCAAATTTGAAACTCATGCCGAAATTAGAGAAATTTTACTCGCTACTGGCGATGAGGAAATAGTCGAAAATTCCCCTATTGATTACTATTGGGGTTGCGGTAAAGATGGCAGCGGCAAAAATATGTTGGGCCAGATTTTAATGGAAGTAAGGGAAATATTGCGAAAACGCACGTCAGAGTAAAACATAACTTAAATTTCCCAAACTAAAGCAGGACTTATTTAATCCTAAGTCCTGCAATGCTCCTAAGCGAGCATTTCCTCAATTTTCTTAAACACTGAACTTAAAAATCGGTCTGAGGAACTGTCAAAACCTGTGCCAATCTCGTCGGGCTGTTCTAGTAGAGGGTTTAGCCTCTCCTCAGAGACTGCGAAGCAGGGGAAACGGTAAAAACCCTGCACCACTTTTTTTGTTTTAACAACTACTCTCAACCGGAATTAACTTTTATGGTCGCAAGTACAGCATTGTTAGCCCGTCGCCTCCCGGACACCGTTCCCCTAAGGTTGGCGATTCACAGGTAAAACAGCAAAACACCTGTTCTGGTTAAAGTTTGTTTTTTATTGATGCTGTATCTTTACTATTGTGTACGATTTGTGGAAAGTGTCAGCACTCGTACAGAATTCTTTACATTTGTGATTTATTTGGATATAATTGCGCCACTCTGTCGCCGTTGCTGTTGAATTCGGTTAAATTCTTTCTGTTCTGCGCTTAGCAAACTATTGTCGATCGGCGATCGCATATCCCACTGCAATTCTGACAATAACAACAAACAGCCGGCCATAATTATGCCTGTGGTTAGATATTGCCAAGGTGCAACAAATGTTAATAGAGGTATGCTAAATAAATGAGTTAGTCCAATCAGGAGAAAAGTGCGCGATCGCAAACCTAATCCCGTTAACAAATAGCCGATCGCGCTCAACCCCAACCACAAATCGCAAAGGTGCAGCAACAAACCTCCCCAACCGGCAAAAATACTGCAATCCGTCAGAACCAAACCAGTTATCATCAAAATCGCCCAAGAGTAAAGAATCCAGCTAACTCGCTCGACTCTTACCCAAAACAAAGTCAAAACAGCCATTACCGCAGTACCAATTAGAGTCAAAGTTGACCACAAAATCGCCTGAAAGCTCCAACTGATGGGGACAAACTGAGCCGTAAAAAAAATCCCCCCTGTCACCAAACCCCAAAGCAGAAAAGTTTGGTCGATGCGGGTATAAAGTCCTGAGAAAAGAGTAATATTTCCAATTTGCCAGCGGAGTTGCAACAGGCCTTCGCGGTCTTGTACGTCGAGATGTTCCTGTTTGCAGCGGATTAGGGGTTCGGAGGCGTTGAAAAAGGTCATCCAGAGTTGGGGAAAGTATGAAGTTTTGTGTATTGTAACAAGTCTTAAAGCATATTTTTCAGATTTTTTCTTGTTCCCAGGCTCTGCCTGGGGACGCAGATTGGGAGGCTCTGCCTCCCGCGAGTCTAAGACTTGGGAGGCAGAGTCTCTGGATATCGATTCCCAGGCAGAGCCGGGGAACCAGGGAACCAGTGATTATTTGTGTTTTTTGTTCACGGTTTTCGTCAACTGAGTAATCGAGTTGAGCAAAGTTTGGGAAAAGTAAGCCATCGCAAAAATCACGGCTACTGCAACTCCCCCGTACATCAGTAAAGGCATGAAACCTCCAGTTTCAGGCGGTGTTGCCGAATCAGTTGGAGCCGTAGAAACCAGAATGACTTGGTTGGTGCTAAAATCAGACATATAAACTCCTTGGTCTGTACAAAGACCGTAAAAATGGGAAATTGACGAGCGTTTCTGGTGGCACCCAGTCGCTCTGAAAAAAACAAGCGATCGAAAGCGTCTCTAGTAAAAGCTAGGGGCGCTTGTTTGCTTGTTAAGGGCAGTCTAACACTGCTGTGCAAAATATACAACAAAACTAACGTATATTTTAAAAACTTATGGTAAATTAGACGTATAACTTCTAAAAGCCTTGTCTAACAAGCATTTTCTCCTCGTTCCCGGCTCTGCCTGGGGACGCTGATCCGGAGGCTCTGCCTCCTGTTTTCCTCCGCAACCGACGAGGCAGAGCCTCTAGATATAGGTTCCCCGGCTGTGCCTGGGAACCAGTTAAACCCAATAGATATTATGAAAAATACATTTATCTCTCGATTTACTCCTAGCTTGATGGCCCCAGAAACCCTGGAAGCTATCTTAGTACAGCGTCACGGATTAGCAGAACGTTTAGTAGAGCTAATTAGGGTGAGTGCCCTAACAGATAACAAGCATTTTCAACTACTAATTGGGCCGCGCGGCATTGGCAAAACGCACTTGGTTTCCCTGATTTATCACCGCGTATACAACATGGAAGATTTGCGGGATAAATTGCTAATTGCGTGGCTGCAAGAAGAGGAATGGGGGATTGCGTCTTTTTTGGATTTATTGCGGGGAATATTCCGGGCACTTGCTAAAGAATATAAGCCAGAATATGAAGCTCAGTTACATGATGATGTTGAAAAGCTTTATGATTTGTCGCCGGAGCAAGCTGAAGTTAAGGCCGCAGAATTACTGAGAGACTTTGTTGGCAAGCGGGTGCTGTTGTTGATTGTCGAAAATTTAGAGGACGTGTTTAGCGGGTTGGGGGATTTCGGGCAGAAGCAGTTGAGGGCGTATATTCAAAATCATTCATTTTTGACAATTTTGGCAACATCACAAAGCTTGTTTGATGGAGTCAAGCTCTCTAATAATCCTTTTTATGATTTTTTTGATTTACATGAATTAGATGAGTTTAAGCTCGATGATGCTGTAGCTTTATTAAATCATATTGCCAAGTTAGAAGGGAATAGTGAATTAGCATCTTTTATTCAAAGTCCAACCGGGCGCGATCGCATTAAAGTTGTGCATTACCTTTCTGGTGGCAGTCCTCGCGTCTACATTGTTTTTTCCGCTTTTCTGATGACTCCTGAATCCCTCGATAAATTGGTAGAACCGTTTATGGAAATGCTGGATAGCCTCACGCCCTACTATCAGGATCGGATGAAATATATTTCAAATCAGCAGCGAAAGATAGTTGACTTTTTGTGCGATCAGGGTGGTGCCGCACCAGTAAAAGAAATTGCCAAACGCTGTTTTATCGAGCAGCGAACTGTATCTAGCCAACTTAAAGATTTGCGAGATAAGGGTTATGTCAAAACAGAGGAAATTGGACGGGAATCGTGGTATGAATTGCGGGAACCATTGATGCGTTTTTGCCTGGAGGTAAAGAAGCAGCGAAATGAACCGATTCGATTAATTGTGGATTTTATTCGGGTTTGGTATACGCGGAAAGAATTGCAGCAGCGATTGGGATTGAGGATGGCGGATGTTGATTTGGCGGAGAAAGAAAGTCATTTTATGTATCGGCAAGGTTTGAAACCGATTCCGCCTGATGCTGTGATCGAACGAGAATATTATACGCGGGCGCTTGAGGCTATTGAGAGAAATGAGGAAGACCCGCGTTTGAAGGCTTATTTTGATGAAATTGGAAATTGTATCGAACAGAAAGATCATGTTTCTGCTTTAGCATATGCGGAAAAATTGGTAACAAGTCGCGGCGACTTCGAGGATTGGTTGCTAAATGGATTGTGCTTAGTTAGTTTGGAACGCTACGATGAAGCTTTAGAATGTTTAGGCAAAGCTATTGCAATTGACTCCAATTATGAGGATGCGAGGCTTTGGCAAATCCTAGGCGATGTATACTATGAGATAAAACGCTATGAAGAAGCCTTAGAATTTTACGAGAGGGCACTCAAACTTGACTCGAATGATCAAGCGGCTTGGGCTAAGCGAGGTTATCTACTCAACTACCTCAAACACTATGAAAAAGCCTTAATATCTTGTGATGTGTTGATGGGAATTGATGCCAATTTTCAACCTGTTTGGGTTTTACGAGGCATTGTACTCAACAACCTCAAGCGTTATGAAGAAGCCTTAGAATCCTTTAATCGGGTGATCGAACTTGGCGAGAATGATCCGTGGGCTTGGGCTAGGAGAGGGGATATACTCAACAACCTGGAACACTATGAAGAAGCCTTAGAATCCTTTAATCGGGCGATCAAACTTGACGAGAATGATCCCTGGCATTGGGCTAGCAGAGGCGATATACTCAACAACCTTGAACGTTATGAAGCAGCCTTAGAATCCTTTGATCGGGCGATCGCACTTGACGAGAATGATCCGTGGCATTGGGCTAGGAGAGGCGATATACTCAACAACCTGGAACACTATGAAGAAGCCTTAGAATCCTTTGATCGGGCGATCAAACTTGACGAGAATGATCCGTGGGCTTGGACTAATCGAGGCGATGTACTCGACAACCTCAAACGCTATGAGGAAGCCTTAGAATCCTTTGATCGGGCGATCGCACTTGATGACAATTATCAGTGGGCTTGGACTAATCGAGGCAATGTACTCACCTACATCAAACGCTACAATGAAGCTTTAGAATCCGTTGATAGGGCGATCGAAATTGATGCCAATTATGAGTGGGCTTGGTCTGTCCGAGGCTGGACGCTGGATAATCTCGCCCGCTATGAAGAAGCTTTAATATCTTGTAATAAAGCGATCGAACTTGGTGATCAATCTTCATATGCCTTCTTCAACCGCGCTATTGCCATTCTCGGATTGAATCGCTGGGATGAAGGCATCGCCGCCTTAGATGACGCATTCCAACGCCTAGAACCAGGCGATGAAGCTGAGGCCGATGATGCCAAGTTAATTATCAACAACCTATTCGCGAGCACGCACGATAAAGCGATATCTCAAACTCGCATCACCAGCTTAATTGCCGTTTATGAAAAACACAAATATCTCTCAGTCTTAGGACAGGGAATTGTGCGAAACATCCCCGCGCTAATGTCAGAAATGGTCAGCGACAAAGCCGCACGCACTTGGTTAGAATTGTGGCAAGAACTAACCAGCAACTACAAACAATTCCAAATTCCCATCCGCCTGCTGAATGGGGCTGTCCGCTATAAGGAAACAAAGGGGGACAGACGAGTTTTGCTAGAACTTCCCATTGAAGAACGCAATTTATTAGAACCGTTGGTGTCAACAAAACCCGAATAAGTAAAACTGGACTTACGCACTCCCACAACGAAACCGGTTTTTTTACCTAATCTGCCGATTGCAACGAAGTCTTTTCGTGAAAAACCCGGTTTCTGGGCCCCTGCGTAAGTCCTATAAAATAGATCTAAAATAGAAATTGATGCTACTAGCAATGGAGTCATCCCCATGACAACAACAATTCCCACTCAAACTTTGCCAGAAATCATCTACCCAGACAGCGACGGAAAACCCATGTCTGACAATACCAAACAGTTCCAATTAATAGTAAAACTTCAAGGCGGAATAGATGCCTTATTCAAAGACAACGAAAATGTCTTTGTAGCAGGTGATTTGCTGTGGTATCCCGTCGAAGGAGATAACAAAACTCGCCAAGCACCTGATACAATGGTAGTCTTTGGCAGACCCAAAGGTGACAGAGGTTCCTACCAACAGTGGCTTGAAGATCATATTGCGCCGCAAGTTGTCTTTGAAATTATCTCGCCGGGAAACCGCATGACAGCAATGTTTAAGCTGTTTAAGTTCTACGAGAATTATGGAGTCGAAGAATATTATGTCTACGATCCAGAGGATAATGAGTTAATGGGTTGGCTGCGAAGTGATGGAGAACTCAACTATATTGAATCAATGGAGGGTTGGGTAAGTCCGCGTTTGGAAATCCGTTTTGAAACTGGATCGGGAGATTTAGAAATTTATCGTCCCGACGGACTAAAGTTTTTGTCTTATGTGGAGTTGTCAAGGCAAATGGAACAAGCGCAACAACAAATGGAACAAGAACGACAGGAGAAAGAGTTAGCACGACAAAAAGCCGATCGCCTTTCAGAAAAACTCCGAGAAATGGGCATAAATCCAGAGGACATTTGAGATTATAATAGTCCTCGAATCACGGGCGATCGGAAAATGGGTTTTTCACCGAATCTGCGGGCTGTAACGCGTCTTATCGTAAAAAACCCGGTTTCTAGACCCCCATATCTTAACTATGCAAAATCCCCGCCAAATAGCTTTTCTCGCACTCCGCGAAGTCCACCGCCGAGGTGCATTCGCAGATGCCGCACTCGATCGCGCTTTCAGTAATTCTCAACTCAACGACCTCGATCGGCGTTTGGTGACAGAATTAGTTTACGGTAGCGTCAGGAGAATGCGATCGATCGACTTCATCATCGACAAACTAGCCACAAAGACATCCTCCCAACAACCGCCCGAACTCCGCACCATCTTACATTTAGGCTTATATCAACTCGAATATCTCAACCAGATTCCCCCCTCCGCCGCCGTCAACACCACCGTTCAACTAGCAAAAGAAAACGGATTTTCAGGACTCAGCAGTTTTGTCAACGGTTTGTTGCGACAGTATACCCGTTTAACCCCCCCAACCCCCCCTTACCAAGGGGGGGCTAAGAGTCTTCCTAATTCCCCTGAGCAAACAGAGACTAAAACAACATCTAACTCCCCCCCTTACCAAGGGGGGGCTGGGGGGGGTGCAAATTCCCCTGAGCAAGCAGAGACTAAAACTACCTCTAACTCCCCCCCTTACCAAGGGGGGGCTGGGGGGGGTGCAAATTCCCCTGAGCAAGCAGAGACTAAAACTATCTCTAACTCCCCCCCTTACCAAGGGGGGGCTGGGGGGGGTTTGAATTCCCAACACCAAGCAGAGACTAAAACTACCTCTAACTCCCCCCCTTACCAAGGGGGGGCTGGGGGGGGTTTGAATTCTCTAAAATTACCCGAAAACCCAGTCCAACGCTTAGGAATTATCCACAGTTTCCCCGACTGGCTAATAGAATTGTGGATCGAACAAATAGGCGAAACCGAAACCGAACAACTATGTGAATGGTTCAACCAATCCCCCACAATTGACCTGAGAATCAATCCCTTAAAAAGCTCGATCGCCCAAATCGAAGCTGCCTTCAAAACCCACAACATCTCAACTAGCAGAATCCCACACTTGCCACAAGCATTAAGACTAAATGGTAGCACCGGCGCAATTCAAAACCTCCCTGGATATAGCGAAGGTTGGTGGACAATCCAAGACAGCAGCGCTCAATTAGTCACCCATTTACTAGGGCCCCAGCCAGGGGAAACCATCATCGACGCCTGCGCCGCGCCGGGAGGAAAAACCACCCACAGCGCCGAATTAATGCAGGATGAAGGCACTATTTATGCCTGCGACAAAACCGCCAGCAGACTCAAAAAACTTAAAGAAAATGCAGACAGACTCCAGATGAAATCCATTAAAATTCATACCGGAGACAGCCGCCATTTCCCAGAGTTTGTTAACCTCGCAGACAGAGTTTTACTAGACGCACCTTGTTCCGGCCTCGGAACCCTCCACCGTCGCGCCGACGCCCGCTGGCGCCACACGCCCGAAAATATTCAACAACAATCTCAACTGCAATCCGAATTGATAGCAAATGCAGCGACATTTGTCAAGCCGGGCGGCATATTAGTTTATGCAACTTGCACAATTCATCCCTTGGAAAATGAAACAGTTATTCGATCGTTCTTAGACAGCAATCCTCACTGGCAAATCGAACCGCCAACAATTGATTTACCCGTACAGCCATCACCCGAAGGATGGGTGAAAGTTTGGCCGCACAGACATCACATGGACGGCTTTTTTATGGTGAGGCTAAAGCAATTGAAAAAGGAGTAAAGTCTTTACTCCAAACCGATATTTTAATAAGCCGGTTCTTGATAAGCAGGCTCTTCATAAGCCGGTTCTTGATAAGCAGGCTCTTCATAAGCCGGTTCTTGATAAGCAGGCTCTTGCGGTGGGTAATACTTCGGTTCAGGATTAGGATTGTAAGGTACGATCGCCCCATCCTCAGTCACAATCATCCCCCGAATAATCCTATTAGGCTGCACTGGTTTCGCCTTAATACTGCCTTTGCGGCCCTCCAACTTCGGCAACTTCGGAAACTTCTCTACCGGCATTCCCTTAACAGCTTGACTCATAAAATCGCGCCAATTATAGGCCGCCGTACCGCTAGTTCCCCAGGTGGGATAATTGTCATCATTCCCTAGCCAAACCCCAGTCACAACCTGTGGAATGTAACCAATAAACCACAAATCCCGGACATTTTCCGAAGTACCAGTTTTGCCTGCTACAGCGCGATCGTTTAAAGCAGCAGGCCCCCCCGTACCGTCTTGCACAACACCCTCCAACATCCAAGTAGTAATCGCAGCACTATCCTTATCCAAAACCCGCTTCGGTTTAAAATCAGCCTGATAAATCACATCTCCCCGCTGATTAATCACCCGCTTAATTCCGTGGGCTTCAATAAAATTCCCTTGCGCGGCTAAAGTACCATAAGCATTGGTTAACTCCAGCAAATTCACCTCCGAAGAACCCAAAGCCAGGGAATAAATCGGACTCAATTTAGACTTAATTCCCATATCGTGGGCTACTTTTATCGCCGGTTCAAAACCCACATCCATCAACACCTTCACAGCTACGACATTCACCGAACGCGTCAAAGCATCAGAGATCGATCGCCAACCGCTAAATTTTTTGCCATAATTATTCGGTTGATAGCCGTCGATAATAATTGGTTCGTCTTCGTAACCGTCATAGGGAGAAAAACCAGCCGCCATCGCCGCGGCATAAACCAACCCTTTAAACGTCGATCCGGGCTGCCGCAAAGCCTGCGTAGCGCGATTAAATTCACTTTCCTTAAAATTTCCACCTCCTACCAGGGCCTTAACTTCCCCAGTCTTAGTGTCCATAGAAACTAAAGCGGCCTGTTCAAAACCCTGACGGCTGCCATCAACTTCGATCGCATTTTTAACAACCTGTTCCGCTATTTTCTGCCACTTCAAATCCACCGTCGTCTCGACAGTCAAACCGCCAGCTTCCAAAGCATCCTGAGAAACATAGCGCGGCAATTCCTTCCGAATGTAACTAGCAAAATAAGGCGCGACCACTTTAAATCGCTTCGGCGGACTTGGTTTAACGGCAATAGGTTCCGCCATCGCCTCCTTCGCCTCAGCCTCTGTAATTACCTTCGCTTCCTGCATTTGTTGCAGCACAAGATTGCGGCGTTGCTTCGCAATATCGGGATTCACCAAAGGCGAATATTCGCTCGGTGCCGGCGGCAAACCCGCCAAAGTTGCCATCTCTGCCAAAGTTAATTTATCGACTGTTTTGCTAAAGAAAACCAAAGCTGCATCTGCCACTCCGTAGGCATCCGAACCCAAATAAACCAGATTTAAATATCTTTCTAAAACTTGGTCTTTACTCAACTCCCGCTCTATTTTCTGAGCTAAAAGAGCTTCCCGAACCTTCCGCCTAATACTTCTTTCCTGATTAAGAAAAACAACGCGAGCCAATTGTTGCGTAATTGTACTGCCGCCCTGCACTAAATCTCTCGCTATCAAATTAGAAACAATCGATCGCACAATACCTTGATAATCCACCCCGCGATGTTGATAAAAACGGCGGTCTTCTATGGCAATAAAAGCTTTAACCAACAGTTCGGGAATTTCTTTAAGTTTCAGTTTATCTCTAGTGGCAGGCCCCGACTGCAACAAAATCGTATTATCTGCCGCCTTAATTGTCAGCGTTCCGTCGCGGTTAAACGCTGACAAATCGTTAACATCGGGCAAACCTTTGTCTAAGGTGTACAAAATCCATAAACCGTAGATTAAAGCGCCCCCGCCTATACTAGCCACACCTAAACTTATCCAAAATTTAGGACGGCGGGGGATACGTTTTTTAGTATTTTCCTGCGGTGCGCTATTTTCCTGTAGTGCCGTATTTATCTGCAGTTGGGTGTTCGGCGATGCGCTATTTTCCGGCAATTCGCTACTATCCGATTTTTGGGGGGATTTAGTTCCCAGCAAACTTAATCCCGGCCGCAACAATTCTTTTCCCTTGGTTTGCAAGCTGGTAACTTGAGGTTCAATTTCCAACCACGCAATTAAGCGCTTCAACCCTTGCCAATTGCGATTGACTATTGGATATCGAGCGTATTCTGGCTCTAAATATTCTGACTCTAAATATTCTGACTCTAAATATTCTGACTCTTCTAGAGGCGCAGCATCTTCTGATACCACATACTCGGATCGCTCATCCCTTGTCCGTGGAGAAAATTCCGCCTCCGATTCCGGCGAGTTGAGCTTATTGCCCTTCGCATCCTTCGGCGGTTCTCGATCGGAATTACCGCTTATTGCGTTAGTGACTTTGCTCAATGTATCTTTGATATTTGAGAAAAATTCTGCCACGTTCAGACCTTCAAACCTCATCAAGTCCGATTAAAAATTAAAAATTCAAAAAGCTAGCTTTCTTAAATTCTTAATTTTTAATTCGACATTTTTTCTTGAATAACACGCTGCCTTGAATTAGGTTTTTTGAATTAAAAATTTTTTAATTCACCACTCAAAATTCAAAACTTTTCTTAACGCTGCAGAGCTTGGTATTTTTTTGAGAAGTGAATTAGATTTTTTGAATTCAAAATTTTTTAACTCAAACCTCAAAACTCTGCTTAACTCGCATGACCCAGTGCCAAGGCTGCTACCAGCATACCCAAAACCAGGAAAGGCTGAGCACTTGCCTGATATTTAACATCATTTTCCAGGGGATTACGCAAAAAGTACATATCCTGAAAAGTAATTTGGGGAATTATCAGCAGCAGCAGAATGACGGCGTAAAGGTTTTGGTGGATGCTGATCAGGTAGCCTGCAATCCCAGCTTGAAAGATGTCGATCATCAAAACGCAAATCCAAGCTGCGGTGCTGATGCCAAACATCACTGGTAAAGATTTTAACCCTAATTGCCGATCGCCTTCAACACTTTTGAAATCATTGACGATCGCAATCCCCAGCCCTGCCAAACTATAAAACAGGGTCAAGATCATAATGGTGGGATCTAGTGTACCAAACAAAGCTTGACCCGCCCACCAAGGCAGGGCAATGTAGCTAGCACCCAGGGCATAATTTCCCAACCAGCCATTCTGCTTGAGTTTCAGCGGGGGCGCCGAGTAGATATAAGCTAGAAACGCGCCGCCGAGAGTCAAAACAGTCATTATCGGGAATTCATGACCCGCCCACAAGTCTAGAGCATAAGCCACCCCAATGCCAGCGGCTAATAATACTAAAATTTGTGTTACTACTTGGGGAATCGAGATGATACCGGAGGGAATTGGACGGTAGGGCTCGTTAATGGCGTCGATTTCGCGATCGTAAAAATCGTTCAAAGTTTGAGTGTACCCGGTCAGCAACGGCCCTGACATCAACATACAAGCTGCTGCGATCAAGAAATTCTCTAGGTTCCAAACATAGTTTCCAGAAGACGCCGCCCCGCACACCACGCCCCAAATTAGGGGAATCCAGGTAATCGGTTTCATCAATTGCAAGCGAATCTTCCAGATGGAAGTTTCCCCACTAGCGGCCCCTTTCATGCCCAACAGTTGCCTAGTTTTGGCACTGCGGTTTTCGGTAGCAGCACTTTCCGGTGCAGCTTCTGGGGAGATTTGGGATGGAGGAGAGTCAGACATAATTTGATGTTAGCGGTACTGCTACTATTGTGTCGTTTTGCATTTCAATAATAATTCAGATAGCTTACCACTGATATTTAAGGCAGATTCTTGAAAACTTACCCTGGTTTGGAGTTGATGCTAGGGAAAAGTACGAGTTTCACAATATATTGAGATATCATTATTTTTTGTAAATGTCAAGAGGATAAATATTGTTTTTTATAATTTCGCTGAGCCCGCCTGCAGG
Source organism: Microcoleus sp. N9_B4 (assembly GCF_036701635.1). NCBI lineage: Bacteria > Bacillati > Cyanobacteriota > Cyanophyceae > Oscillatoriales > Microcoleaceae > Microcoleus > Microcoleus sp. N9_B4. Next base: position 22,220 of record NZ_JAUBRC010000007.1, read on the forward strand.
GGGAGATTTTTACCAGCAGGTGCATTTAATGTCAATTACCAGCAGGCGATCGAGCTTTGTTGCCATACTACCCTTGAATCATCTCCTCTGGCAGAAAATCTGGCAAAAATTCAGAATCTAGAACCTCGACAGCACTGTAGATACATAATTTCGGAAACGTCTCTACAAGCAATCCAGTTTCAGCACTTGCTTGTTCTGCTGCATCCGCATAGCATTCAGCCAGTACCTCTTCAAGATATGGTTTGAGACTGGGGGAATCTTTCAGAGATTTGCGAATGCGTCTGCGATGTTCGACAATGCTGCCTTTCCAACTACCGCTTCTTTGATCCGGTTGAAATTGCCACTTGAGCAAGTGCAGGAGAATTACCACCAGATTACTCTCTAAACTCCGGCGTTCACTTCGCCCCATGTCTTCTATTTCTGCAATCAGATTTTCCCAGTCGATGTTTGAATAGTCGCGAACCCGCAACTTTTCCACAGTGGTTTCAATCCATTTCAGGTAATCTGTATCATACAATTTTTGTCTGTCAACTTCTAATTTTGTTGTCATAAGCTGTTCGTGCTAACAACTGTAAATTAACAAATATGGCGGTAGGAATCAAAAGGCAGTCCCGTCCGCCGCTTGACTTCGACAACTGATTTGTAAGCGCCTTTTCTCTGCCTTTCTCTAACTATTTTTTCCGCAACATATCGATCTAAACCGCTGGCGATTAACTCTTCCGGCGAAAGAATATTTAACCGTTTCCAAGTAAACTGCAATTCTTTTTGATAATTGTAGCTGAAGCAAATCATCGGGGCGATGCGTCTGACGTGACTTTCGGGAACTCCGGCTATTTCTGACAACTCTTCGGCGTGAGTGAAAATGTAGCCTTCGTTTTGCAAAGATTCAATATCGTTGGCGTAGACGATCGGCAAACCCAAGATTCTGACCATATCGTCTTTGGTACACTCATTAATATCTATTTTGCCGCGCACGTTTGCCAGTTCTTCGGCATTTGTCGCAGTTGCAGGAACCAGTAAGCCTCTAGGTGCGGTTTTGATCAGATAGCGCTTTTTCAAACTAAAAGCAGTGACAATTTGAGCAATCCACACGATCGTACCCAAATTAGTTGAAGAAGATACCGCTAGTGCTGCTAAAGTAATGGCAACACCCCATCCCATCCAACTACGAATATTTGATTTTTGGCCTGCATAGGCGATCGCCAATCCGCCGAAGTAGGGAATAAAAGCATACCACACCCAGTTGGGAGTTTGACGCAGCCAGTATAAATCTTGAGACACTTTAATTTTATCCTTAAATAATAGTTGTGATCTCACACTTACTTATTTCACTCCCACTTTTTTAAGAGTGGGCTTTCTTCTTCCTTCTGCCTTCTTCCTGACATCCGTTACATCCGTTACATCCGTTACATCCGTTACATAATCCGTTGCCGAACTTCCTTCTTCCTGACATCCGTTGCATCCGTTACATAATCCGTTGCCGAACTTCCTTCTTCCTTCTTCCTTCTTCCTTCTTCCTTCTTAATTACAATTCTCGCAACAGTTTTTGGCGTTTTTCTTCATATTCTTCGGCCGTAATTGCGCCCATATCGTAAAGTTTTTTCAATTCGCCGATCGCCCCAGTTACATCTTTTGCCGCTCTGAGGGCATATCCAGACGGCAACATTCCGCCATTGTACTGAACCTGAAAAGCTTGTTCCGACATCAGCAGCAGGCCGATAAAATCGAAAAATGCGATCAGTGACGGAATTAATGTCCAAGAAAATAGCAAGTATAATACCCCTGCTAAGTTATTGCCCAAATAAAATTTGTGAACTCCGAAACCTCCTACAAAGAAAGCTAACACAACTGCTACGGTTTTATCTTTTACCATTTTTACTTTCCCCAGTTTTTTATTTTAACTTCCGCGCTCGACCTTTAACTCTCGACATTTAACGAGCTAGCTAAGTAATCTTACTAATTTTTACTCATTTATTTGGGTTTTTGCGAAACTTAGACATCGCAAAATACAGCAGAACTATACCGGCTTGAGCCTGTAGAATGACCAAGTAGCCTCTCAAGAAATAATTTAGTTCGCTGCCTGAATTGAGAGAAAATATTAAAATGCCCAAGGCTGCGTAGGGTGCGAAACGCATCCAACTCGGCGTTCCCTCTAAGTTGCGGCTGTTCAAATTGCTCATTCGGTTTAAGCCTCATCCTAAATTAAAATTTAGCTATAAATTAGCCGGATTGTCAACTTCCGTTTGGTGCGATCGCCCGCGCCAGTCTCTCAATCATCAGCCGACAAGATATTACTTCCATGTTAAACCCTATTTTTCCGCTAAAGTAAGGAACCGGGGCGGGTATATCTGAATCTGTGGCTAATATTACAGATTAAGGTGAACCCGCCCTATGGGAATTCCGGTTATTTTACCGGGCTAGATATCAGGGGCGCACCGAGAACCCTACTGCTATTTATGGCAAGAGTCGATCGCCCTGACCATCGCTGTCAAAAAAAACCGATTAATTCACAATTATTAACAACCGCCCGAATTAACTCGCGCCGCCGCCCAAAAGAAACAGACTCAGGAGAGTACCGCTGTTCCAAAGACTGTGGAGAAGCATAGGAGCAAGTAGATTGCGCGATCGCGTGTACACAAACCCCAAAACCGCACCCAAAGTCGCCAAAGGCAGAATCTCAGACACACTCAAGTGAGCCACGGCAAACAAGAAAGCAGAAGCAGCGATCGCCCCCCAAACAGGCAAATAGCGAGTCAGAGAAGGCAGTAGAAAGCCCCGAAACACGATTTCCTCAAAAACCGGAGCCGCGATCGCAGCAGTGCCGAAAAACACCGCCAAAGCCACATTGTCCCTACCTTCGAGAACGATCGGCAAAATCGGATTACTGCCACCTTGTCCCTGCCAGAATTGCTGATTGATCAGCGACACCAAAACTACCAAAGGCAAAGCAACAAAATAGCCGCCAAAACCCCACCAAAACCAACTTCCCCGCCAATTAATCCGAAACCAACCTTCCGGCAAAGGCAAAAAAGACTTGACCGAAAAATACAGTACCGAAAGCCCCCCAGCCGACAGCAACAGATAAGTAGCAAAGATATAAAAAGCCTTATCGCGCGGGTCAAAAGTAGCTGGATTGAGTTTTAAAACAGCCAGAGAAACAGGCAGCAACAAATAGGGAATCAAGATTTGCCCGACAAAGAAAAAGCCGACCACAAGCACCTGCCAAACAATCTCACCATCCCAAGGCACATCCCAAGTCAAGCTCGAATTTCGCGCCAACAGCGGCCCCGAATCTGCTTTCTCTAACTGCTTCCGCTGCAACAGCCACTGCACGGTCAAACCAACCAGCAAAACCGTACCAATACAAAGTGATATCGCCGGAACACCAACTATAATTGCCAGCTTTTCTACAGCTTGCTCAGCCGTTGCTTGCTCTGCTGCTTGCAGCGCCACCAGCTCTTTAGAACGTTCTTGCAGCTTGTAAATTTGAGCTAGAGCGCGATAGCGAAACCAGCCATCCAAAGACTTTTGAATGCGCGGCTCGGCATCTGGCAGCAGTTGAGCCGGATTGCTCCAAATTCCCGTTAAAACTTGAGCAGTTACCACCGAAGCATCGTCATCAATTTTAGTTTGGTAGCGCTCAACTAAATTTTTCCAAGTTTGGAGAGCTACGTCAGTTTTGCCACTGCTTGCCTGCAAAATTCCCAATCGCAAGTCAAGTTCGTTTAGCAGCACTGACTGTTGATTGATCGACTCTGATAAAGCCTTGTTTTGAGCCAAATTTAGAGTATTATCATCCGACTTGGAGGCAATAGCCGCCTGAATTCCTTTAAATTGTGATTGAGTTGTTTCGAGAGTTTTGCGAGTCGAGTCTCGCGCTTCTTGATATTGCGTCAAAGCCGTATTTAAAGGATCTGCACCGACAATATTGTTGCGCGCCGAACTTAAATTAACACTCTGATTATTTTCTCCTTGCCACTCCGAGGCGTGCAGCAGCAAATTTGTCTGGTAGAGTTCCAGCCGGCTTTGAATTTGCGGCTGATTCCAACTAGCAAGTAAAGATAAACCGACCAGGGCGATCGCGATCGCCGTTAAAATACCTAAAATAACCCGCTTCAGTGTCATTACTGCTTTTCCGTCCCGCGCGAATCCGTGGCTAAATCTTTTCCGTCTTTAATCATAGGTCGTTGCAGACGAGAGTATCCCGACAACTGGTAAAATTTCACTGGCTCATCTTTTTGACTCGCCTCGCACCCGAAGACTGGGTAAGGCGTGAACCGCGCACCCGAAGCGCGGTAACAGGCTAAATCTAAAATCTAAAATCTAAAATCTAAAATCGAATGACTCGCATTATCTTAGTCCGTCACGGCAAAAGCACCTACAATCAAGAACGCCGCATCCAAGGCCGCCTCGATAAATCAATTTTGACAGAAGCAGGCCGCAGCGCCGCCCTGCAAGTAGGCGACACACTCAGCAGTATCGCCTTTGATGCCGCCTATACCAGTCCCCTGCAACGAGCCAAAGAAACAGCGGAAATCATCCTGTCGCGCTTGACAAATCCGCCACAACTCCAGCCAACTGATAATTTGATGGAAATCGATTTGCCTCTATGGGAAGGAATGCTGCGTCAAGATGCTATAGACAAATTCCCCGAAGCATATCAGCAGTGGCAAAGACAGCCCGACAAATTTTCCATGAAACTGCCATCTGCTGACGGAGAAATCGAACACTTTCCCGTATTGGCAATTTTTGCTAACGCCCGTCATTTTTGGCAAGAACTTTTATCGCGCCACCAAGACGGCACAATTCTAGTAATAGGTCACAACGGAATCAACCGCGCTCTCATCGCCACCGCCTCAGAAATTACCCCGGATTACTATCAATCAATTCAACAGTCAAATTGCGGAATTAGCGTCATTAATTTTGGAACTTCCCCTGTTACCAACAACGCACTTGGAGAGCCAAAAAAGAAAGTTGCAGTTCAATTAGAGTCGGTCAATTTAACTTCCCATACCGGGGAAATTTTTCCCAAACCGAGGGACGGACACCAAGGCCCGCGCTTGTTGCTGGTGCGTCACGGCGAAACAGACTGGAATAAAGCAGGTAAATTTCAAGGGCAAATTGACGTACCTCTCAACGATAACGGCCGCGAACAATCCCGGCGGGCGGCAGAATTTCTCAAGGATGTAAAATTAGATTTTGCCATTAGCAGTTCGATGCTGCGCCCTAAAGAAACTGCGGAAATTATTCTCAAATATCACGGCAGTTTGCAACTGGAACTGCGCGATGAGTTGAGAGAAATCAGCCACGGACTTTGGGAAGGAAAATTTGAATCAGAAATCGAACAATCCTATCCGGGTTTGCTAGAAGAATGGAAAACATCTCCTGAAAATGTGCAAATGCCGGAAGGAGAGAATTTGCAGCAAGTTTGGCAGAGAGCGATCGCAGCTTGGCGCGAAATTGTACAATCTGTTTCTGGTACTGGGATTGTCGTTGCTCACGACGCCATTAACAAAGCAATTCTCTGCCACCTATTCGGTTTGGAACCAGAACATTTCTGGAAATTCAAACAAGGAAACGGCGCAGTTAGCGTCATTGACTATCCCCACGGCCCCGATGGTTTGCCGGTATTACAGGCGATGAATGTCACAACTCATTTGAGTGGCGGCGTTTTTGACCAAACAGCAGCCGGAGCACTGTAATTAGTAAAGTGCTGAGCGCGAACCCGTAGCGGAAGGAACGCCCTCCGCTACGCTTCGCCCGACTGAAAAATGTTGGAATTTTTATAGCAACTGCCCCCCACCTTTAGGAAGTTCTTAATTGCTGAAACTTATGCGGTGGGTTGCTTCTTCCTTCTTCCTTCTTCCTTCTTCCTTCTTCCTTCTGCTATATGAGCCGCGAACTGCTACAAAATGTACGAGTGCTAGATCCAGTTTCAGGGAGCGATCGCATCGCTGATATTCTGATTGCTGAAGGTAATATCAAAGCAGTTGAGGAAAAAATTGCTGAGTTTCCCGCTGACACCCAAGTGCGGGATTGCCGGGGACTGATTTTGGGGCCGGGGTTAACTGATATCTACAGTCACAGCGGAGAACCGGGTTTTGAGGATCGGGAAACGCTGGAATCTTTGATGCAGGCTGCGGCGGCTGGCGGTTTTACGCGAGTGGCGATTTTGCCGGATACCTCGCCGCCTGTTGACAATTTGGCCGGTTTAGCTTTGTTGCAGCAACATATCCGCAATTTGTCTCCCGGGCTGCCCCGCTTGTATTTTTGGGGCGCGCTGACAGCGGGCGTGAAAGGGCAGCAGATGGCTGAGTTGGGCGAGCTGGCCTCCTGTGCAGTGGTGGGTTTTGCGGACGGTTTGCCGCTGTCTAATCCGGCTCTGGTGAGGCGTTTGCTGGAGTATATCAAGCCTTTGGGCAAGTCTGTGGCTTTGTGGCCGTGCGATCGAACTTTGGCAGGAAATGGCGCGGTGAGAGAGGGTGCGCTGTCGGTGCGCTTGGGTTTGCCTGGAATTCCGGCGAGTGCGGAAACTTCGGCTTTGGCGGCAATCCTGGAGTTGGTGGCATCTGCGGGCACAGGAGTGCACATTATGCGCGTTTCTACGGCGCGCAGTGTGGAATTGATTCGAGATGCGAAGGCGCGGGGTTTGCCGGTGACTGCGAGTGTTACTTGGATGCACTTGCTGTTGAATGTCGGGGCAATTTCAGGAAACTCTCAAGATTCTGGCGGAAAAAATGCTCTGACTGCTTCGTTGGCCTACGATCCGAATTTACGCCTTGAACCGCCGTTGGGCAATCTCAGCGACCAATTAGCGCTGATTCAAGCTGTGAAAGATGGTGTAATTGATGCGATCGCGATCGACCACAATCCGCATACTTATGAGGAGAAAACTGTGGCTTTTGCTGATAGTCCGCCGGGGGCGATCGGCTTGGAATTAGCTTTGCCTTTGCTATGGCACGGACTGGTAGAAACTGGCGAATTTTCGGCTTTGGAACTGTGGCGAGTGTTGAGCGCAGGCCCGGCCGTTTGTCTCGGACAAATCCCCCCCACAGTTGCACCGGGAGTCTCTGCTGAGTTGATTTTGTTCGACCCGGAAATGAGTTGGACTGTTGACGGGCATAGTCTGAAGTCGCGATCGGCAAATACGCCTTGGTTGGGACAGCAATTAGCGGGAAAAGTTGTGCAAACTTGGATTTATTAACACTAGCGATTGAAATTCATCTGTTGTAGAACAGGCATCTTGCCTGTTTCTCCAAGTAGAACAGGCATCTTGCCTGTTTCTAAAAATAGAACACAAGTAGAACAGCCATCTTGCCTATTTCTGGGAATGCTGGATGAGGTGACTAAGAAAAGAAGATAAATATATGATTGCTGTTGTTCCTTCGTGGAATTCTCCACCGCAAGACTTGACATTGGATCTGGGCGAAATTCATGTTTGGCGCGTGTCTCTGGCTCAAACAGAATCTTGCTTGCAGAGTTTACAACAGACTCTCTCTACCGACGAGCGGACAAAAGCCGAGGGTTTTCACTTTCCCAAAGGTCGATCGCAATTTATTGTGAGTCGTGGCGCACTCAGAGCGATTCTGAGTCGCTATCTTAACATAAATCCTCACATTTTGCGCTTTGACTACAATCCCTACGGCAAACCCTCTCTCATCGCCGCCCAAGGTGGAAACACCCTGCGTTTCAATTTGTCTCACTCTGGCGGAATAGCTCTAATTGCGATTACCAAAAATCGAGATATTGGTGTCGATATTGAAGGCATAAATCCCAAATTTCCTTGCCTAGAAATTGCTGAAAAGTTTTTTTCACCCTTAGAACACTCTGTGTTGCTTTCGCTCCCAGAACATCTCCAACCCCGCGCTTTTTTCACCTGCTGGACTCGCAAAGAAGCCTATATCAAGGCAGTCGGTAAAGGACTTTCTATTGCCCTGAATCAGTTTGATGTCACCCTAGCACCAGGAGAACCTGCCGCGCTGTTAAATGTTGAAGACAACCCCGAAGAAGCATCGAGATGGTCTTTAATGGAATTAATTCCCAGTTCAGATATGGTGGCCGCTGTTGCGGTTGCAGGAGATTGCTCGAAACTTCATTGTTGGCAGTGGATAGGGGAGTTTTGAGTGATGGTTTGTATCATTTCATTTACCAAAATAACCTTGTTTTCAACTCAACAGAAAGCACTTAAAGATACAACTGTATGCCAGATTCCAATCCCTACAAAATTTAAAATCTAAAATCTAAAATCCTATGAGACTGTTCTCTCCTTTAGGACGCCGGAAACTCGACGCTCATAAACCCGGTGAATGAGTATATTTTTTGTTACTAAAATCAAGATTGTTCCGAGAAAGCACGTTTCTCACATAGAGAGTAGAAAAACAGGATTTTGATTGAATAGTAGAGACTCAATAAAATAATCATTGTTTTTCTCCCAAGTTGTGATTCATCACTTCTTTGTCCCGGAATATATTAAATAAAGTCCGATAGACTTTGGGGCAAAATTACCTGCAATTCCTGACAGCGTTGCAGATAATTGTGCGCCACCTGATCCAGGGGATTCTTTCGCAGGCAATCAGCAAACAGTTCTGCCGCTTCTTGATGTTTAGCAGCAGCGTAGTTATACAGCGCTTCTAAAAATACGGGCAAAGTTGCTAACTTGCCCTCTTTCACTTCGGGTGCATCTGCATCAAAGACTTCGTAAATCGTCAGCAAATCCGATTTACCTTTCACTCGAACACAGCCAATATTTCGGATTGCGTAACTTGCTGTATCGCGCAACTCTAAGAAAGTATTTTTAGTAATCAGCATCGACACCCCGTAACTTTTCGTCAAGCTTTCCACCCGCGAGGCTAAATTCACCGCATCGCCAATCACCGTACTGTCCATCCTGTTAGTTGACCCGACTGTTCCTAACATCAATGAACCCGTATTGATGCCAATCCCAATTTTAATAGGTTCGTAGCTATAACTAATGCGATGTTGATTATATTCGTGGAGACTGTGCAGCATAGCAATTCCTGCCTTGACTGCATCGTCTGCACAGTAGCCAAACAACGCCATAATTGCATCGCCAATATATTTATCAATAAATCCCTGGTTTGTAATAATACTTGGCTCCATTCGACTCAAATAGGAATTAATAAAATTGAAATTTTCCTGCGGTGTCATTTTCTCAGAAAGAGCCGTAAAATCCCGAATATCGGAAAACAATATTGACATTTCCTTTTCTACGCTCTCGCCGAGTCGAACGTCGCTCAAGCTATCGTGGCTTAGCAGCGAGACAAATTCATTCGGCACAAAGCGTTTAGCAGCTTCTGTTAATTTTAATTGCTCTGACAGCGCAAATTCTAATTGCTGATTTATTTGGCGAAGTTCGGCATTTTGTTCGGCTAGTTTTTTATCCTGACTGTAACTGTGGACGGCTTCTGTCACAGTCAATTTCAAGTCTTCAGTTTGCCAAGGTTTGCCGATGTAGCGGTATAGTTTTGCCTGTTTGATGGCATTTCCTACCGCCTCAATAGTAGCCTGACCAGTTAGCATCACTTTGAGAGTTTTGGGAGAAATGTCGTGAACTAGCCGCAACAATTCATCTCCTTTCATGTCAGGCATCACGTAATCCGAGATAATTAAAGGGATTTCATACCCGTCTTCGAGCAATTCAGCAATTAACTCTAGGGCATCTTTACCTCCTTCGGCAATTTCAATCTGATAAGTATTGCCTAAAGTCTCTTTTAATTCAGCTTTAAGACTTTTCAAAATAGTTTTTTCATCGTCAACGCAAATAATGACTTGTTTGGTCATAGTGATAAAGCCGTTTTAATGGTTTCGATCAGCTCTGATTCCGACCAAGGTTTCGGCAAACACCGATGGAGGTTGGCTTCGTCAAAAGCCCTGTTCACTGCCTCTTCATCGGCTTGACCGGTCAGCATAATTTTTACTATGTTCGGAAATTTTTGATGAACTCTAACCAAAAATTCATCTCCTTTCATTCCTGGCATTAACCAATCAGATACAATCAAGATGATCGAAACTTCTTCGTCATTTAATTCATCAATTAACTCTAAAGCCTCGGCGGGATTTTCCGCTAGCTCATACAAGTAAGCATTCCCAAAGGCTGATTTTAGCTGGGTTTTGAGGCTGTGTAAAACTACTTTTTCGTCGTCAACACATAGGATAATTGGTTTAGACATTTTTGCAGTATTAACTAAGTGTTCAAGCGAGATTTACAGGCAAAATAACGGTAAAAGTAGTTTTGCCGGGGACAGATTCAACTTCTATTTGACCGCGATGTTTGTCAACTATTTTTCTGACTATATCAAGACCCAGACCGCTGCCTTCTCCGGGGGGTTTAGTTGTGAAGAAGGGAGCGAATATTTTGGGCATGACTTCTGGAGGAATTCCTTTGCCACTATCTGTAACTCTAACTTTGATAGAGTTGCCTTCTTGAAGGATATCTAGAGTTAATGTGCCTTTATTGTCCATCGCTTGCAGGCCGTTGTGAATCAGATTTGTCCATACCTGATTCAGTTGGTCTACATAGCACAGCACCTGCGGTATTTTTTGGAAGTTGCGGATCACTTCTACGCCGTATTTGAGGTTATTTTGATACAGTGTAAGTACGGTTTCTATTCCTTCAGTTATATTAGATTGAACCATCGCTTCTGATGAGTCGTAACGGGCATAAGTTTTCAGGGCAAAGACGACTTTAGAAGCGCGATCGGCTGCGGTATTAATTGTTTGGGTTCCTCGCTGGATTCCTGAGAGTTTGTAAGCCATTTCTAAGATGCGATCGCGATCGACATGAAGCAGCAGAGATAGAAAGTCGTCGGCCTCGTAAATCCCCATATCTACCAAGGTGTCGGCGATATCATCCGCTTCGTCAATGTCTTCACCTTCGAGTTGACTAATTAAAGCGCGCTTTAACTTCCTTTCTTCTTTAGCTGTTAAAGTCATATCTTTTTGTAGCGAACGATACAGTAATTTGAGAAAATTTTCAGATTCTGCGGGCGAAAGTGACTGAAACAGTGAGGGCAAGTTGGTGAGAGTTTGACCCAAAAATTGAGTCATATTTCCAGCACTCGATCGGATCGCACCCAGCGGAGTATTCAATTCGTGAGCAACTCCGGCGACTAATTGGCCTAAAGCTGCCATTTTTTCCGATTGAATCAGCTCTTCCTGAGTGGTTTGCAGGTTGTCTAATGCTGTTTTAAGTTCTTGGGTTCTTTCGGCGACTTGGAATTCGAGAGTGCGGTTGTATTCCGCTACCAATTTTTCGGCTTGTTTGCGTTGAGTGATGTCGGCAAAAGCTGCGATCGCATAACTCACCTTTCCTTTATCATCATAGATGGGCGTTCCCCAAACCTCGATCGGAATAACCCTATCAGGCTGGCGAATTTCCATATCGTCAACATTAACACTCGCTCCTTTAAAAGCATTGATAATTGGATCTTTTTCGGCGGGATAAATTTCGTTAGTACCTGCTAGATAAGCTTGATAAATCTCTCGAAGTTCGGACGGATTGTTAGCAACTTTATCTGTACCTAATAAATCCAGAGCGCGAGAATTAATATAATAAGGTTTGTCGCTAGAATCGGCGACAAATATCCCGATTGGAACCGCTTCTAAAATTTGGTAAAGTCTGCTTTTACTCTCCGATAATTCGGTATTTAAAGCTTGCAATTCCGCAAAAGATACTTGCATTTGAGCCGCCATACTATTAAATGAATTTGCAAGTTCCCCGACTTCATCATCGCGGTTAATTATTACACTTTTACCCCATTCACCTCGCGCAATTTTTTTAGCAGCATCATTCAAAGATAAAATTGGTTTTGTTACCCACCTAGCCGTCACAATTCCGACAATTGTCGCCACAATTAAAGCAGCAGCGCACAACAAAATTGTCGTAGTATTATTGGCATTAATTTGTGCCATAAAATCTGCTTCGGGAACCACAACTACAATCAACCAATCCAATCCTTTGTCATCTTGCCAAGGCAGAACTTGTAAAAATTGTTTTTTACCCTGAACATCAAATTCTAGTGACTGCGAAGTCTTCAGAGATTGGAACTTGTTAAAATTGGCTGCTAAATATTGAGCCGTGGTTTTGGTAAAAGTATTTTTACTGTCAATTGCTTTCACTCGTTCGGCTCCGTAGTCTTTTTTTACGGTGTGAAACGGTTTTTCTCCGGTCGAAGTTGCGACCAACATTCCCGAACGCTCGATAATAAAAACTTGTCCGCTTTTGCCGATTTCCAAGCTTTGCAAAAACTGGCCAATGGTGGACAAATTAATATTAGTTAGCAGCACCCCTTGTAATTTTCCTTGTCTGTCGTAGAAAGGTATAGATGCGCCGAGATAAGACGTAATGCCGGCCGTATTGGGATAAATCTCGCTCCAGGTGGGTTTGCCAGCAGCTACCGCAGCTTTGTACCACGGGCGAGTGCGCGGGTCGAAATTAGTTTTGTTGTTTAATAATGCGCCGATCTGCCCTGATTTATTGGTAGTATAGGTACGAAAATCATAGTTACTTGCTGCTGTTGATACTCTCAAAGTCAGCGAGCCATTGTCAAGCCTTTCTGCCCCCAAGTTGTCTCTTTGTTCTAAACCTAAACCCGTAAAAGTGAGCGTGTCAAATATCTGAAGCTGCCGCCAAAAATGACGCTGTAAAACAGGTAAATCTTGCAGGTTCAAGGTACCGTTATCGATCGCCGCAGCATTGATCTGGTTGACTTGATGGGGTACAGTCAGATAAGTACCCAGATTTTGTTTGACGCGGCTGCCTACTTCTGCCATCAGTCGATCGGCAATTTCATTGACTGCCTTTTGTCCGTTTTTAAATGAGAGATATCCTACCAGTCCCACCGCCACAAAAATTTGCAAGACGAAAGGAACTATCAGAACTGTTCGCAGGGTTCGAGAGCGAGCAGTTTTGGTAGCGAAGCTACCAGCAGATTTAGTTCTGTTCATAATGAGAATCCTCGATCTTCATATCCTTGTGCGTTTTATTTACGGCGTCATAGTCATAAATTAACCATGATTTAATGACTAAGTGCGACAGATTCATCAAACGGCACGTATCTTAAAGGCACTTATTCTGAAGCCAGAAGGGAGGAGGCACTTATCCTAAAGCCAGGTTTGGGGCCTACTCCTTGATACAATCCTTGCTCTGAACCATAACCTTTTTTAACACAACCGACTGAAGCTAGTCTTCATCTAGGCGATGCCCACCTTACATAGGGCTGGCTTAAAAAGTCTATATAGCGAATAAGCTCGCGCCACACAGCTTGAAAAATAGGGCGTTGCTTATTTCTCAAATTTACCCAGCGACTTCCCACGAAAGTGCAAGGGTTTTGAGGTGTGCTGATGCTATAACTTGCACTTGCTCGGTCAAAAAAAATTAAAACCCTGATCTATAGCCTTTCTCAGAAAGATGAGGTACTCATGGGCATAGGGCATAGGCCTCCGTGGGCATAGGGCATAGGGCATAGGGCATACCTCACTTTTTTGAGAACCGCTATAGCGTGCTTTCTGCCTTTATTCAGCAAGCCCTACATACACAGGACTTACGCACTCAATGGCGTTAAATCAAGGGTTTGAGATTGCTTCACTAAGTTCTCTTCTGACAGAAAATCATAGTACGTGGGTAAGTCCTAATAGACAAATAAGGACACAACAATGTTGTGCCCTTACGTCTGTTCGACGGCAATTTGCCACCCTACAAGTGATTTAAAAATTTAACCAAATCGATAGCCGAACCCGCGTACCGTAATGATATATTCCGGTTGGCCCGGATCGATTTCCAACTTTTCGCGCAACCAGCGGATGTGAACATCAACTGTTTTGCTGTCTCCGATAAAATCTTGACCCCAAATTTTTTCTAGCAACTGATCGCGAGACCAAACTCGCCGGGGATAACTCATAAATAGTTCTAGTAAGCGAAACTGTTTAGGAGAAAATTTCACTTCCAGACCACGAACCAACACGCGGCACTCTTCAGGATATAGAGTTATGCTCTTATATTGCAGCATCATCGGTTGCTGTAACTGACCGAGGCGCTGGCGTCGCATCAGCGCCCGACAGCGAGCGATAAACTCCCGCATTCCAAAAGGCTTGGTCAGATAATCATCAGATCCGGCTTCTAGGTAAAAAGCGCAATTGTTGGCACTTCCTCTAGCACCGATAATCAAAATAGGGACGGGATTTCCTTGATGCCGTAACATTCGACACAGATCTAAACCGTTAATTGAATCCATAATTAACAGGTTAAAGGCAAATTCACCGTGGTATGACGAAGCAGCCTGTACAGAAGGCAGAGCGTTGCGCCCGTCGCTAGTAACTACCACCTCATAGCCCTGTTCTTTAAGGGCTAAAGCTAGCATTTCCCGCAACAGATCTTCACCTTCCAATAACAAGATACGGCCGGCTTGTCCAACAGCCAACCTTGAAGGACATTCGCTTAATTCAGCAGAAGACATAAATATAATTGGGAGTGATGTTTGTATGTGGCTAGCGCGAGGTACCTTCTTCAGTAGCTGAGGTACTCTCGCGCGGAGATCGCTTGTACGAACGATCGCCAGAAAGTTTGATCGCTTAGAATCTTTCGCCCGTCCATCCCACAGACACGCGCTCGACCTTTGCTACTTGCTCGTGTAAGGAATACAGCCGTAGAGCAGTTGCCGGAACCGCGCTGTCTGCCTGCGTCCAGGCCTCAGAAGTCTGGTCATTTTTCGGGGTCGGTGTTAATTTCATAAAACATTGCCCGCTGTTAATTGACCACGTAACACCCAATCTAGAGGGAGATGCTAGTTATACTACTCTTAAAAGGTTATTAAAAGGTAAAGTTTTGATTATCAAGTGGTTAAATTATTAACGTTAAGTAATATAACGGTAAAGGTGCGATCGCACTGTAGAGCTTTTTTTAAGAATACAATAATAAGTTGGCCCAAAGTCCTTTTTTTTCCCGTGCCGGCTACGATCGACGATAGCAAGTAAAAATTCTGTAGACTGCCTATCATGTTGCTGCATTTGAGTACCTGGCCCGAGGTAGAAGCTTATCTCGAAAGCTCGCGAGGCATAATTATCCCGATCGGCTCCACCGAACAGCACGGGCCCACCGGCTTGATCGGAACTGACGCCATTGCTGCGAATGCGATCGCCCGCGGTGTCGGCGAAGCTGCCAATGCCTTAATCGGCCCGACAATTAATGTAGGGATGGCCTTGCACCACACCAGCTTTCCCGGCACAATTAGCCTGCGACCGCAAACTCTGATACTGGTAATCAGGGATTATATCACATCTTTGGCAAAAGCGGGATTTGATAAATATTTCTTCATTAACGGTCATGGTGGCAACATTGCGACAATGAAAGCAGCATTTTCCGAGACATACGCGCATTTGTCTGACTTGAATTTACCAAATGCCGAAAGAATCCAGTGTCAAATCGGCAACTGGTTTATGTGTGGCTCAGTCTACAAACTAGCAAAAGAATTATACGGAAACCAAGAAGGTTCCCACGCCACCCCCAGCGAAATCGCCTTAACCCAGTACCTTTATCCAGAAGCAATCAAGCAAGCTCCGCTTTCGGAAGAAGTTGCTTCCGGGCACAAAATTTACGGTGCTGCTGACTTCCGCCGCCGATTTCCCGACGGGAGAATGGGTTCAAATCCGGGCTTAGCAACCCCCGAACAAGGTCAGCAGTTTTACGAATTAGCAGTCAAAGAATTGACTAATAATTATTTGGAGTTTTTAAGTTACGATTAACGTTTTTTCTTCTCGTTACCAGGAGCTTCCTGGTAACCAGGAAAAATCTCAAACTATTCTATATTTTACGGTTATGAGTGAGTCAGCCACACGATATTTCAGATCAATTCTGGCTGCGCCGGAATGATATCAAATCCGCGCTTCATCGTCGGGCGTAAAGTCGAATCCCGAGGCCAACAAATAATTCGCGCAATTTTCATTTTTTTGACCCCTCCTTCTACAGTCAACAGTCAACAGTCAACAGTCAACAATCACCGACGGTGCAACCGGAATCGATATCATCTATCTGAGAAAAGCCATATCTCCCGATTAACCATCGGGAGAATATCAAAACTATTCCACAATCCAAGGAGTTAAACAAGGTGTCCAAGCACTCAATTCTTCTTCCTTGAACCAAAGGCTAATTTCCGCACGGGCAGTCTCGACAGCATCAGAACCGTGAATGAGATTACGGCCGACATTGACGGCAAAATCTCCGCGAATTGTCGCAGGTTCTGCATTCAGAGGATTTGTGGCGCCAATGATTTTTCTCGCCGATGCCACAACGCCGTCGCCTTCCCACACCATCGCCACTACAGGGCCTGAAGTGATAAAGTTTACCAATCCAGCAAAGAATGCTTTTTCTTTGTGAACATCATAATGTTGTTCCGCTAGTTCGCGACTCGCCGTCATTAGCTTCATACCAACTAACTTAAAGCCCTTGGCTTCAAAACGACCGATAATTTCGCCGACGAGTCCGCGCTGTACGCCGTCGGGCTTAATCGCTAAAAAAGTCCGTTCCAAGATTAACTCCTATAATTGTGTTAACTGATCCAAAAGATAGAGTAACTCAGAACGCACCTAAAGGCAATTCTGGGAATTGGAAATTGTCGTTTGGAGACTTATGACCGAAGGAAGAAGGAAGAAGGAATAAGAAG
This sequence comes from Microcoleus sp. N9_B4, assembly GCF_036701635.1. NCBI lineage: Bacteria > Bacillati > Cyanobacteriota > Cyanophyceae > Oscillatoriales > Microcoleaceae > Microcoleus > Microcoleus sp. N9_B4. Next base: position 38,896 of record NZ_JAUBRC010000007.1, read on the forward strand.
AGGGAAGAGGAAAGAGGGAAGAAGCAATAAAAGCAAGGGTTAAAGAAACCCGGTTTCTACGAGAAATCTGGGTTTAGCAGCGAGGAATCTGCGAAGAAACCGGGTTTCGAGACTTCTATGCGTCTAGGACTGATTTGCAGGGAGCATCCCGATTTTGTAAAAAGCATTTTTTAGCAGTGCGAGCAGAATGAGCACTTGCGTATATAGCAACCCTTGCAGGAGTCGTAAACTTTTTACCCCACCCCAACCCTCCCCTTATCAAGGGGAGGGAGTAAGAAATTCACAAATGATTTAGGATTGCTATATAAGCTAATCAGCCTTTAAATTCCCTGTAAATAAATAATCAAACTCTTGTGGGGTGGCTTTGAGCAACGCCTGAAATATGAAATCTAAATGTATAAGATTTTATCTCTAGCGAACAAGATGCTCAAACTTCGGGCACAATATGATACAAGTCACAATTTCGTGTGACTGTCAACACTCTTACCTATGATCTCAAATACAAATATGTATGATAATAAACACAATTATTTAGGCTCGAAAATATAGATAATTAACGAAGGTATGAAGATTATCTTGACAGGAACCATTCAGGCGAAAAAAGTATGAAAGCCATTGTAGCATTCATTGAACCCAAAAAGCAAGAGTTTGCAAAATTGCCCTTGTTTGACTTTCTAGCCAATAAACACATTCACGCGAATCAACGACTAATTTTGGCACCTGTACTCGCTCCTTTGGCTGTGGGATTGAGCGATTTAAATAAATATGTATTGCGAGAATCTTCTAGTAATAGCAAAGTTCAGGAACTCATTAATAAATATACTTATAAAAAAAACTATTACTGGCACGACTATCTAGAATACCTAGAGGAAGTAGGCTTAAACCAATTAATGAGTTACGGCGATTTCAGACTGCTTTGGGGTGAAGAAACTAAAAAAACTCGATCGCTATGTTCAGTGATCGAACGCTACGCTTGGAAAGCTTCTCCCATTCAAAAACTGGTGTTAGTGGAAGTCCTCGAAGGAACGGCAAAAGTTTTTTTTGAGGCGGCGCTAGCAGTGGTAATGGAATTACAGCAAATTACTCAAAAAGAATATGTTGATTTTGGAGGATGTTATGGGGGTTTAGAAAATTATCACCTTTTAAACACGCCAGAGATGTTGGAAGTTTTAGCAGAGATTAAACTTACTAATGCGGAATGCCAAGCAGCTTTAGAATTAGCACAAAATGTATTTGAACTGTTTACAGAAGCAATGAACGAGTTATTCCGACACAGCCAAACAAATTCTTGCAAGACTGTGCTGCAAATATCCTCAATTTCTGCCTTCGCTCATTGCCCGATCGACTTTCTCGATATTTAGTAATATCAATTCCAGTTGCACTCCTCATGATTGTTGACTGTTGACTGTTGACTGTTGACTGTTGACTGTTGACTGTTGACTGTTGACTGTTGACTGTTAAAAATCTAAAATCGGTTGACTGTTGACTGTTGACTGTTAAAAATCTAAAATCTAAAATCTAAAATCGGTTGACTGTTAACTCCGAGTCGAAAAACTGAATAGTTGAGTGTTAACTGTTGACTCGATTTTATGATTCCGATGCAACCGGAAACGAGATAGTTTAAACAATCACTAAATTATCTCGGTGTACCGCCGTTTCTACGCCTGCATAGCCTAAAATTTCAGCAATTTTCTCTGACTTGCAGCCCTGGATTTGTCTCAGTTCTAAACTGCTATAATTCACAAGTCCTCTAGCAATTTGCTTGCCTGCTGCGTCACACAACTGTACGGAATCATCAGCTTGAAATTCTCCTTCTACTTGAGCAATACCCGCAGCTAAAAGCGATTTTCCGCCGTGGGAAATTGCCTTGACAGCACCCGCATCTAAATATAGTTTTCCTGCTGGAATTAGCACGTTAGCTATCCAATGTTTGCGAGCGTTTACAGGGCGCGGTTGAGGCTCGAATTGAGTACCGATCGACTCTCCGTTGAGTATTTTCTCGATATTACCAGGAAAGCAGCCGTCAGTGATGACAGTCCGCACTCCCGATGCAGTTGCTATTCTGGCTGCTTCAATTTTTGTCACCATTCCGCCGGTTCCCCAGCCGCTGCGGGAATCTCCTGTTTGCACCTGAAATTCTGTGAGCTGTGCCATACTTTGGACTAGGGCGATCGGCTGCGCGTCTGGATTGCTGCGTGGATCGGCGGAATACAGCCGATCGACATCTGTGAGTACAAACAACCAATCTGCTTCCACCAAACTCGCCACCAGCGCCGAAAGCGTGTCGTTATCGCCAAATTTGAGCTCGTCTACCGCTACTGTATCGTTTTCATTGACGATCGGAATCACACCCAACCTGAGCAGTTGCCCAAAAGTATTGCAAGCGTTAACATAACCATTACGCTGCACTAAATCGCCCCTGGTGAGCAATACTTGAGCGATCGGCTGTTGCAGAGTAGTAAACAAGTCATCGTACACCCGCATCAGCCGCCCTTGGCCCACAGCCGCCACAGCCTGTTTCAGAGCAATGTTTCGCGGGCGTTCCGTCAAACCCAAGCGCGCGCAGCCCACCCCAACTGCACCCGAAGAAACCAAAACTACTCGATGACCTTGCTGCCGCAAATCAGCTAAAATTTCGACCAATGCAGCAATAGTTGAAAGAGCTAAGTTTCCTGTAGTCGATCGAGTCAGAGTCGAAGTTCCAATTTTAACAACAATAGTTTTAGTCTGTTGTCTGTTGACTGTTGACTGTTGACTGTTGACTGTTGACTGTTGACTGTTGTCTGTTGCCATTAGTTACCAATTCCCAATTCCTAATTACCAATGCCCAATGCCCGATGCCCAATTCCCCATGCCCATTTTTAATCTTTAATTTTCAGAGATGCCCCCAAAGCTTGAGAAACCCAAACTTCAAAAGAGCGCACCGGATACTTGCGAAGCGCATAGCCAGCATCAACCATTGGTTCCACTAAAATAGTGAACATACCCAAACGATTGCCAGCTAAAACATCAGTAAAAAGTCGATCGCCCACCATCGCCACCTGTTCCACCGGCAAATTCATTGCAGTCACTGCTGTTCGCAACTTGCGGCGCGACGGTTTAGCAGCACCCGTGATGTAAGGTAGATTCAAAGAATCAGCAATTCGACCGATCCGATTTTGACTTAAATTATTGCTTGCCAACCATAGCGATACCACGGGTTTAATTTCTTGCACCCACAAGCTGAGTTCAGGAGAAGCATTCATTGCCGTAATGGGAACGAGAGTTTCGTCCACATCCAACACTAATCCTTTAATCTGATATTTCTGCAGAATATCAGCCGTTAACTTCATGACTGAATCGCCTAGAACTAAGTCAGGCTGTAGTAGTTTACCCCAAGTCATAATGATTTTAGATTTTAGATTTTAGATTTTAGATTGAGAAATAAGAAATTGGGAGTTAAAGATTGAAGAAGTAAAAAATCAAAAGTGAATAATTATGGCTTTTCCTTGGTTACTTTTGACTTTTTACTTTTGTATTAGTCATTACCCATCTATTGAGTCGATCGCACTTTTTGGTCAACTTGAGCCACAGCAGCATTGTGTTCGGCCAGAGTGCGACTGAAAATGTGAGTGCCGTCGTACCGCGCCATAAAATACAGGTATTCTGTATTTTCAGGAGTCAGAGTCGCTTCCAGACTGGCGATTCCCGGAGATGCGATCGGAGTTGGGGGTAGTCCTGGATTTATATAAGTATTGTAAGGAGAAGGCGTTTCCACCTGCTTGAAAGTCAGAGGCTTTTCCTTAGTTTGCCTGATGCCGAGAGCGTATTCAACCGTCGGGTCAGAACCCAAGGGCATACCCTTATTCAGACGGTTGTTGAATACTCCAGAAATACGGTTCCGCTCGGAAGCAACCACAGCCTCTTTTTCTACAATACTAGCCAGCGTCACCCACTCTTTCAAATCCAGCTTAGTATTCTTCTGATTTTTTTGATAGATCGGCAAAGCCAACTGCTCGAAGCGATCGAGCATTTGCTTAATGACAGCTTCCGGGCTAATTGCATCACCGTCTAGCTGATAAGTATCCGGGTACAAAAACCCTTCCAAGTGAGGCAATCCGCTCGGTAGCCAAGGGTACTGAGCGTAGGGAACTTGACTCGCCACCGCCATAAAATCCTTAGCCGGGAAAAAACCTTGCGCTTCAAAATAAGCGCTCATTTGTTGCAGCGACCACCCTTCTGGAATCGTGAAACTCTGCTGTGCGACTTCGCCCTTCCAAATTTTGTCAGCAACTGCACTCAGAGGCTGAGTAGGGGAAAGTTGGTAAGTTCCTGCTTGAAAACCTCCCTCGCGGTTTTGCAGAGTCAGCCAGCGGGCCCACATATTCCATGCCGAACTCGATCGAATCAACCCCGCAGCCTCTAAATCCCGGCCGATTTTTTGACTGGGAGTACCCTCCGGGATTTGGATCGAAACAGCAGCATCTTCTGCCGGATTCCCCGATGAGGATGTGATTTTAGGTGGCGCCGAAGCCCAGCTCCACCAAGCCCAGCCCTGCCAAGCGCAAACCCCCCAGATTGCCGGCAGCAACGCCAGATAAAACAACCATTTAGAGACTTGCGGAGTTCCTTTTCGGCCCTCGCGCGTGCTGCCTTTTGTCATTTGTTCTTTATTCATAGTCCGTTGTCCTGGATAAGCGGCGGTTAACTAGCGACTAATGACTGATGACCTGCGATTGATGACCGAAAAGTTACAAATACAAGCCCTTTAAAAGACCCAATTCACGCGGCCCAATTCAAAAGCCCGATCGCGAAGGCAGAAGCGGCCATCTCGAAAAAGTTCGATCGGGCGAGCAGTTTACTTTTTTATAAAATAGTAAAAAATTCTGCTTTTTGCCATCAGGCCTTGTGGCTGCAATTAATATCTAATCAAGCTCGTCAAAGAACTGGTCTTCCAGCATAGGTAACATCGGTTCCAGCCTTTGGAACTCTTCTTCCGAAAGCAATTCTGGCTTGCCGTCATCATTCATTCTAGCCAAGATAAAGAACGGGTCTAAAGGCGTATAAATCGCATATTCCTGTTCTTCGTGGTAGAAACTGGTCAGCCACATCAATTCCTCGAACTCCGACTCCTCATCTGGATCGACATCGGATGCCATATCCTCTTCGGGAAATTCCGGCAATTCGCCAACCACAGTCAGCGTCACCGCTGTGCGTCGGAGCGTCAAATTCTGCTCTTGCAGGACAACTTTAGCTGTATCAAAAATTTTGTCAATTTCGGTCTCGTCTTCTACAGGAATTGCTGCTTCGTCGGTATCGTCTCCCTGCCAAGTAAAAATTTCTACGGGTGAGTCAATCGGAAGCAGCAAAGCGTATTCTTGACCTTCTAGGTTCATAGAATATTCTATGTTGCAAGTCAGCGATCGCCCAACTTCATCCGTCAGGGTGACGGACTCTTCGTTGGAATTGCCATTCTCTTTTTTGCGGTATGGGGATGAGGACATCGCGTGTATCTTATTTTCCGTCAATAATTCAGTAACGTTGGCTTGACAATTGGGAATTTTCGTGGCGATATTCTGGCTAAGTGGGCGACTATCGCCAGTCCACAAGCTTAAACCGCGAGACTCGCGGCCTTTTCTACAGGCGAGGAGTGCAGCGTTTAAATCTCAGTCGAGTCAGCAAGCGACACTGAGGACAAATCACGATTTTGTGCTTCTTCAGTACCGAGGGTACAGCAGAATTTTCTCCAGTTTGTCAAGGGTTACAGGTGTGCGTAGCAAACTTGCACAACCAGGATATCACGCCTCTGTTACAAGCTATCAAGGATTGGGAAGGGCGGAGATATTTTGCCTCCGCTCGTCTAGCCACTGCTGCAAAATCAGGGCCGCTGCTTTGCGATCGATCGAACCCTTATTTTGCGACACCGAAATCCCTGCGGTTTTCATCAATTCCTCTGCCTCAACCGAAGTCAGGCGCTCGTCCACGTACTCTAGAGGGAGCTCTAAGGCGGCGGCGAGGCGACCCGCATATTTCTGCACCTGTCGGGCTTGAGCACCCAATTCTCCGCTCATGGAGTAGGGCAAGCCTGCAACCAAAATTTGCACTCTCCGCTCTCGCACGAGTTCTCGGAGATAAGCTACGTCCCGCTCGAAGGACGATCGTACCAGTGTTGTAATGCCCGTAGCTATTAAACCGGTGCCGTCACACCCGGCGATGCCGACTCGTTTGAGGCCGATATCTAATCCCAGTGCTGAAATCCATAATTTATCGTTGGACATTATCAATTAATCAATCAATTTTAGATTTTAGATTTTAGATTTTAGATTTACTCTTTTTTCGCGTAAATAATCTTATTTGACGAACCGCGAAGACGCGAAGTGCGCGAAGGAATAAGAGAAGAAAGTAAGAAGAAAATAGGTAATCTTCAGTTGATATCAATCAAAAGCAGAAGGGATATTTTGGAATTATGACCGAAAAAAGGAATTTTTTGGATAATTAATTCTATTTTTTTCTGCCTTCTACCTTTTACCTTCTGCTTTTCACTATTAAGTATTAACTTTTCTCTTGGGAGCCTTCGTCTAGAGGCAATTCGGGCAATTTTAGAGGCAAAATGCTGCTGCTATCTGTTGCCGAGGATTCGGGATTTTGGAAGTTCAAGGGGTTAACTTGATTCGTTTGGCTGTTTCCTGAGTCAGTCAAGAGGGGTTTTATCTCGGAGGATGCCGGCCCGGCTGCTGCTTCCCCTGCCATCGGGCCGAGCCAGGACATCCTGCCCGGTACGGGTTTGCGAGTTGGCTGGAAGCTTTGCAACATTTCTGATAGCTGGAGTCCTTCGAGAGAGACCAACTTGGACTCGCGCAATTTGTGCCACACCGATCGCGACATCAGCAAACTGTGTTCCACGCGCACTGCTCCAAATTGCTCTAAATAAGCTTCGCGTTCCGGCTGATAGTCAGCGGAAGCCAGTTGCAGGCTTTGAACCGGGAAATCTTGAACGAGGCGCGCCATCTGGGACAGCAGTTCTGGGTAAAGCCAAGTGTAGGCCGGGTGTACAGTCAACTGGGCGACGTGCGGTTGCTGGCCGTTGCGGGATAGCTGCACCTGAAAATAGCCGATCGCGGCTTTGCGCTGCGGTTCAAACACGTAGCCGCTGACTACCTCGGTTTTGCCCAGCCACTGTCTGACACCTTCGACTAAAGCGCCGAAAAAACTGGTTTTGAAATCTTGAATGTGCCGATCGAATACTTGGCGCACCAGCGGCGGCATAGACGCGGTATCCAGTTGATAGAGCAACTGAGCGTCGGCGTTGCTCACAGGCAGCAGGTTGGGCAAATCTGGGGTCGAGTTTGCCATTTCTTGCAGACGTTCTGGGGCGATCGTCCAGTAAGTCATCTGGGCCAAAGGCTGAAACCCGTTTTGCCGGTACAAAGCCAAGGAAGTGTTATCGCCGACATTCACTTCCAACAGCCACGTCCGCGCCTCCCAGACTGCCTCAAAGCAGTACCGCAGCAGCATGGAACCAATTCCTTTGCTGCGGGCTTCCGGGTCTACTCCTATGCGATCGATCCGCCAAGTGCTGCGGGTGCGGTTGAAAGGAGAAATCTGAATTATGCCCTTAACGCTCCCCTCTTCTTCGGCAACATGGGCCCGGAACAGGGACTGACAAGGGTTAGGAAACAAGCTAAAAATCTTTAGTAGTCCGTACCAGCGACGAATCTGCTGCAACTTTCTACCGAGTACCACGTCGCAGCTTCCGCCCTTGCTGTTTTCTGGCTCTTCGGCTGTTTCCGCGCACAGTTGTTCCATCACCTCGATATCGCGATACTGAAACGGGCGAATCACAACCTGGTTTTGGTTTTGGGAGGGAAATGAAGTCATAGCATAAAAGTGGAGAATGGAAATTTAAAAATAAAAATTCAGAAAGGGGAAGAGTTAGAGAAGTTTTGAGTTTTGAATGGGTAAATTTTGAGTTCAAAACTTATAACTTTTGATTCTTCTCCCTTTCTTGCTCGATCGAAAATTAAAAATTGCAAATCATCTTTTTGAATTTTTAATTTTCTGTTTTCAACTCAAGATTTTTGTGGCAGAGGTCGAATTACAACGACCGGTGTTCGCTCGTCAGCATTCCCGGCGGGGTTGCTTCGCAAGGCTTGCTCTAAAAATGTTACCGATAAATCGGAGGTCGCTGCTAATATCTTAACTGCTTTCAAGTCATTAGCGTCTACGATCGCCGCCGCAAGTCCGGTTTCTCGTTGAATTTCTTCTACAACTTTCTGGGGATTGTCCGGGCCTAGGACAATAAATTGGTCGAAGGGAGGCAAAGTCCCGGTAACGTCGTCGATCAGTCTGGCTTGTTCCCCTGCTAGTTGGTAAAAGACTCCCGGTTTACCAAATATTTTAGCCACAGCGCCGATCGCAAATGCTGCGACTACGCGCCAAGGGCCGACTACATCAACCAACGTCTGCATTCCGCAAGCCGTGGCCAAACTCGACGTGGGCAAGAAAAACAAACACACTCGCTTTGCCGCCCATCCGGGTTTGACTTCGCTGGGATGGCGGTAGCGTCCCTGCATCAAAGCTAGGGGAGTTTCTGCCAGGGCGACAATATCGCCTTTCTGGGCGCGCGGCAGCACGTACCGCTTGACAATTTCGACGGGATTGTCGAGTTCTGCCAGTATGTGAGTGCGAATCGGCAAGACTTCTGCAACTCCGACATTTCGGGCGATGGGTACGGTGTCGGAGTTGGGAAATTGCAGCGGGACTACTACGTTACGGACTTTGGGAATGCGCCCGCCTGGGCCGTAGGTGACGAAGTGTACTTGCACCCAAGCTGACTGCAATTTGGTTAAATCTTGCCCTTGAATGTCTACAGAGACTTTAATTTTCGTGGTTTTTTGGGCTTTAACAATATAGCCGAACCAGTAATCGTCTGCTCTGGCTGCTGCCTCTTTGTGGCAAGGAATCACCTTTGTCTGGGAGGTAACGCCATCCAAACTTCCGTCTGACAGCAGTTTCACCTGTGCCCGCACTTCCGGCAACATAATCTCAAACCGCTGTGTCAGGTTGCGGAACTCCATTTCCCCGACTAAAAGATAGCGGTTTGGTTCGTTTACGGCTAAGTGCCATTCTCCGGCTGTTAGTTCTAGTTTATTTGGACTCCCACTCCGGCGATAGTTCAACTCTAGGCCCAATCCGCCCAATGCTAGCAGCGAACCGGCTGCTGCGATTCCTGTTGCTAAAGTCTCAATCACTCAAATCACCGCCAATAATATTTTGTGTTTACTGTAGTCGATATCGGGTACTTTGAGCGCCGATCCGGTAGTAATTGGATTGCGTTCAGTTTGTTAGGGATCGATCGAGCTTATGCAAAATTAGAGGTAAGGGCGATCGCGCGTCTGCAGTGGCGGGGTTGGAGAGTGGGATTGGCGATCGGTTTTTAACAAAATCAACTAAATGTTAGAATTTTGACAAAGTTCTTCAACCGATTTCATGGGTAGATAAAGCTTCATCGGGTTTTGTTTGAACTTTTGAAAACCATATTTTTGATAGAAATTGGCTGCTGGCTCATCCAGAGCTTCTGCAATGACAGCGAGAGATGCAACTTGTGCAGTTGCCAAGAGTGCTTTTGTCAAAGCATCTATCAGAATCAACTCGCCGAGATGTTGACCTTGATAAGTACGATCGACTGCCAAACGACCGAGCAATGTAGCAGGTAGAAGGGGATAGCGGGGCAGCTTTTTTGCAAAATATTCATTCAAATTTGCGAGTTCAATGGTGTATGCAGAAAGCGTATAATAGGCAATCACATCAGTGTTGGGAGACTCCACTAAAACGAATACGATGGCGACTTTCTTTTTGAGATCCTGAGAAGCTTGTTTACGGATGTAGTTGTCCAAACTATCTTGTCCACAACAAAAAAGCTCTCTGTGATGTCTGCTGCTATCTAAGAGTTCAATTGTGAGTACCATCGCCCATCACTTGTTTGTAGCGCAAGGCTGCTGCTTTGAGAGCTTGATTCGGCTGGGTTGGATTCAGGAGGGCATTTACGAAAGCCTCGCTGTCGTCAAGGTCAAGTTTCAGTCTTTGGTGCTGTTCAATAACTTTGGAAGCGACTGCTTGAACGCTGGCGATGACGAAATCTGTTAGGGTACGTCCTTCTAAGTCAGCGGCTTTTTGCCAAAGGGCTTTAATCTCTGGACTGATACGAGCCTCCAATCGGGCTGACGGTTCCGATTTAGTAGTTTTAGTCATACAAAATACGGTTTATCTCATTTATCCATTATATACGGCACTTTGCCGTATGTCACGCTAAAAGTTAGGGATCGATCGAACTTATGCAAAATTACAGGTAAGTGCGATCGATCGAAAGTCTGCGGTAAAATATCCGAATACACGTACAGTGTTTTAGGTTTATGGCACTTGCTAAAAAAGGCACGAGGCTAATCAAGGTTAATGATGTTGAATACCGCTGGGTTGTCCACCCAGACGATGAACCTGGTATGGCAATTGTTGTAGAGTGTGCGGACAATCCAGGACAAAGAATGATTACCTGGGTCGAGTACGGTAACATCATTTCACCTTGGTTGGTAAGGAGAGCTATCTTACACGCCCTCGATCGAGGTTGGTACCCACAACAAAAAGGGGCAGAGATAGTTTTTCGGCTCGAAGGGATCGTCTCAAGGGAGGATAATTGGACTGGAGTGCCATCTGAGCATAAAGCAGCGTGGCAAGATGTGTTTCAGGCATCTCAAGAGTCGCTCCATCTATCAGCACCGTGTCCTGTTTGTGGAGTTACTGCTTTGTGTCGCTGGTATTACATAGGAGGAAAACCCATTAAGACAGAAATTGAAGGGGTAACATTTGTTCTAAATGGTGATTTATGGGAATGGTGTAGTAACTGTCATATCTTTCAACACTATTCTTGTTTAGTTCCACGTTGGTGGTCATGTGACTTAGATGTTAATACAGAGAAACTTACCGCTTTACCTAAAGCGATTGAAAAAGCCATGAAAGCGAGAGATATAAGCTTCTATTCCAACTCTAGTAAAATTGCTAGTTTTTGACCCAGAATGGGAGGTAATTGAGCGATGGATAAATTAGATAGTTCTAACTAAGCCAACCTAAAAAAACATAAAACCACATACCCGACTTTTTTAATAAGTCGGGTATCTAACAGATTCCGTATTTTATATTGCCAACCTTGCTCTCAATTCATCACCCGATAACTGAGGCAATTGTTCTACAAACAATGTCAATTGCTCGACAGGCATTGCTAGTAAATTGGTAAGGGCCGTAGGCAGAATATCTCCCAATTCATTTTGGCGAATTCTCAAAACATTTTCTGCTAATAATCTCACCGCTTGTTGTCTTCCTGCTTCATCGACGGTTAGCATCGATATTGCCAGCAACAGCATCGTAAATTCCGCAGCGGGTAACTTTGATATTGGAGACAAGAAAACAGTCATTTTTGAGTTAATTTCTCCCAATCGTACTTGTAGAAAATTTTCTAAAATTAAGCGCTGTTGTGCTTGTCTTCCTTGTTCAATTCCTTGTTCAATTCCTTGTTCAATTCCTTGTTGCTGTGCGGCTTCTAACTGTGCTCTAAAAAGTGATGGGATCGCCATAATTAACTCCCGCTCTTCTGGCTGTAACTCTTGTTGGGGCTCGGTTACTAAGTTTGACTGTAACTGATACAACAATTCTAGCGCGATCGTCCGTAACGGATCGTCGGTTGCTAAACTGCTCAACTCGCCGATCGCCCTTTGCTGCACTTTCCCTTTCCCTAAAATCCTCAACCACATGGTTTCGGGAGTTTCGGGCAATTGGTGAATCACCACAATTGCCGATTTCAAATGCCTCGGCAAAAAATAAATGCCCTCCATCCAATGCTCAGGCTTGGGTATCGCGCCAAAACCCTCCAGCATTGCTTTCGATGCTGTAGGTTTCAAAATCCACAGTGTAGGAAAATTAGCATCATCATAGCGAGTATTTTCTCTTCTGGCTTGCCGCTCCAATTCACCTCGCAAATCCCATAACTTACTCATACAGCTAATGACTTCGCCGACAGTTACTGGATTGCGAAACGGTTCAAAAATTGCCGTCGTCTCAGCCATTTTTCCCAACAACCCTAAAGTTGCTGAGTATTCAGGAATTACAGTCATTGGAATGAAATAAACATCAATTTCTCGGACTTCGGCAGTAACATCATGCCCGATATTCACCGTCCCGATGGGAGACAGCAGTTCTGTCAACAAGTCTTTGGCAAAGCGATCGTGAATAAATCGCGTCATAAAAATTGCTTTTCATATTTTCTGATTAAATTTTCTCATATTATCGTCGGATACTTAAGATATTTTATCTGACAACCAGCAGACAAACATAAAAAAATAAAACACTCAGATACCCGACTTCTTGAAAAAGTCGGGTATCTAACAGATATCGCATTTTACGTTCATTGAGAATGCAAGCTGCAATCAATATCCAATTTGCAAAGTCACAGAAGCTTCAATCTGCTGTTCCCCTCCCACCACGGGCGTTGCAGGATTAGCATCAGCACTGCGAGCAGCAGCCAACTGCCGATACATTGGAGGCGGGGCGATCGCACCGTTGACTTGAATGCCCAGAATGTCTCCCCGTTTGAGGTTGAGGGCGCTCAAGACTGCATCCGCTTGCGCTTGAGCATCTTGAGTTGCTTTGCGGAGTGCTTGTTTTCGAGCTTGTTCGATCGCACTTTCGGCGGCGGCAAAACTCACGCCGTCGATGCGTGTGGCTCCGGCATTCACCGCATCGTCGAGCAAAGTGCCGGCAGATGCAGTATTAATCCGAAAACTGACGGTATTCGTCGCCGTATAGCCCGTCAAGCGCTGCTGGTTGTTTTCGTAGCTGTAAATGGGATTGAGGGTGATGCCGGCAGTTTCGAGTTTTTCGACTTGGCGCGATCGCAGCAACTCTACCACAGCGGACGATCGTCTCGCCGCTTCCTGCTGCACCTCGGCCGCCGTTTTCCCCTGCACCTCAACCCCCAGCCGCACTTGCGTTTGAGTTGTCGGAATCGCTTCCACACCCCGCCCAGTAACAGTCAGCGTTCTGATCCGCTGTTCTTGAGCCACCGCCGGATCTAATCTCACAAAACTCACGAGAGTTAAGGTTAAACACAACGCTGTTACCAGACTACGAAAATTAATGCGATCGCGACGTTGCAAATTTGAATTCATAAACTTGATTCTCCTCACATACAACAGATGCTATACTTTACCTTCCCACTGAAATTGCTAAATATCCGGGTTGTTACATTTTTAGCAACTAAAAAAAGTATTAGTCATTAGTCATTAGTCATTAGTCATTAGTCATTAGTCATTAGTCATTAGTCATTAGTCATTAGTCATTAGTCATTATATGCAATCCTTAAAAAAAGTTGCCCGCCGACTCAAAAAACAGACTTACGCTGTTTATTTAGCCAGTACAGACCCGAGAGTACCTTGGTACGTCAGGATTTTAGCAGGTCTTACAGTTGCCTACGCTTTTAGCCCGATCGACTTAATTCCTGACTTCATACCCGTTCTCGGCTACTTAGACGATTTGATAATTGTACCTCTGGGAATTTGGCTGGTACTGAAGATGATTCCGTCACAGGTTTTAGCCGAGTGTCGGGAAAAAGCAGCCGCAGAAATAGAGCGAGGAAAACCGATAAATAGGACTGCCGCTGTTGTGATTATTGCTATTTGGATTGGCTTGGGAATATTAGCAGCAATTTGGCTGACACGGATATTTAAACGTTAAAAAAATTACCTATCTAGTTATCCTGTAGCGTGCGCGCCGAGTACCTGACATTAAACAACTCGCTTGGCAAAAAAATATTTAAAGTTTAAAAAATTACCGTTCTAGTTATAATATAGGGTGCGCTAAGCGCACCTGACGTTAAAAAAACTCGCGGTATCGCATACCAAGTATTATTTACCCTTAAAAAATTAAACTAACTTTCTAGCTATGACTCAAACCACTGATTTCCTCAGCCACCTCAACCCATCTCAGCGCCAAGCAGTCGCCCATTATAACGGGCCGCTGCTAGTAGTCGCGGGCGCTGGTTCCGGCAAAACCAGAGCTCTAACTTACCGAGTTGCTAACTTAGTTCGCACCCATCGAGTTGATCCTGAAAATATTCTGGCGGTGACATTTACGAATAAAGCCGCCCGGGAGATGAAAGAAAGAATTGAGAAATTGCTGGCAACTCAGCAAGCTGAAGCGGAATATGGCAAACCTTTGGTAGACTTAGCCCCGGATGTGCAGACGAAATTGCGATCGCAAATTTACCAAAGAATTACCAAACACATTTGGATGGGGACTTTTCACTCTTTGTGCGGCCGCATTCTCCGCTACGATATTGAAAAATACCAAGACGAAAAAGGTCGCCAGTGGAAGAAAAACTTTTCAATTTTTGATGAGTCAGATGCTCAAAGTCTCGTCAAACAAATTGTTACAAAAACCCTGAACCTCGACGACAAGAAATTTGACCCGCGAAAAGTCCGCTATGTCATCAGCAACGCTAAAAATAAAGGCTTGTCGCCTCAAGAATACCTAGCAGCAGAACCGGATTATCGAGGCCGTGTGATTGCCGATGTTTACAGTCGCTACCAAGACGCTTTAGCAGCCAACAATGCCCTAGATTTTGACGATTTAATCCTCGTTCCCGTTAAACTTTTGAGCCAAAACGAGCAAGTATTAAGTTATTGGCATAAAAAGTTTTGCCATATTTTAGTTGACGAATACCAAGATACCAACCGCACTCAATACAATTTGATTCGGATGTTGGTGACAAATAACGCCGACCCGAAAAACTTTGATAAATGGCAAAATCGCTCGATTTTTGTCGTGGGCGATGTGGATCAATCAATTTACAGCTTTCGGATGGCAGATTATACCATCTTGCTGGAATTTCAAGAGGATTTTGGAGATGGTTTGTCCGACGAGAAAACTCGGACAATGGTAAAATTAGAGGAAAATTATCGATCGCGCGAAAACATCCTGCAAGTCGCGAACCACTTGATCGAACACAATACCGAACGGATCGAGAAAATTCTGCGCCCGACTCGCGAACCGGGAGCTCCGATTGTTGTCTGGCGCGCCGACAACGAATTAGAGGAAGGGGAATTTGTAGCAGGTGAAATTCATTCCTTGAAGCGCCAAAACTCCGAATACGAAAACGGCAGTAACTTTGCGATTCTCTACCGCACAAACGCTCAATCTCGCTCCTTTGAAGAAGCATTAATGCGTTTAGACATTCCTTACAATATTGTCGGCGGGCTGAAGTTTTACGATCGCAAAGAAATCAAAGATATCCTAGCATACCTGCGGACGCTTGCCAATCCCGACGATAGCGTCAGCCTCAAACGCATCATCAATACTCCCCGGCGTGGCATTGGCGATACCACATTTTCCAAAGTCGAAGACGCTGCAACTCAATTGGGCATTCCGTTGTGGGAAATCCTCAGCGATGAATCTTCTGTCAATACTCTCGCAGGGCGATCGGCAAAAGCTATTATTAAGTTTGCCGAAATGATTGGTCGTTGGCAATCGCAAGTTGAAACCCTGCCAGCTTCGCAAATTGTCCAAGGAATTATCCAAGATTCAGGCTACATTGAAGATTTGAAAAATCAAGGAACCGAGGAAGCAGAAAATCGCATAGAAAACGTCAGAGAATTGTACAATGCAGTGCTGCAATTTGAAGAACAAAACGAAGAACCGACGCTGACATCATTTTTAGCAAAAGCATCTTTAGCATCCGATTTGGATGACTTGCAGGAAGAAGATTCCCGCGTATCGCTGATGACGCTGCACTCCGCCAAAGGGTTAGAATTTCCCGTAGTATTTCTAGTCGGAATGGAACAGGGTTTATTTCCCAATTTCCGCAGTTTGGACGACCCGAAAGCGATCGAAGAAGAACGCCGTTTGTGCTACGTCGGCATCACTCGCGCCCAGGAATTGCTATTTCTCACCCACACTCGCGAACGCCGCCTTTGGGGAGGTTTCCGGGAACACTGCACCCCTTCGCTATTCTTAGGAGAATTGCCGACACATTTGCTGGCTGGAAGTGCGAAGAAAACTAAAGCGGGGAAAACGGCTGCATCGAAAGGAAAAACTAATAATTCAGCAGCTAATTCTGGGAATTCTCAATCGGCGGATTGGAAAACGGGCGATCGGGTTTTTCATCATGCTTTTGGAGTTGGAGAAATTACCCACGTTTTGGGAGAAGGCGATAAAACTAATCTGGCAATTAAGTTTACGGGTTTGGGCAGAAAAATCATCGATCCGAGAACAGCTAAGTTGCAGCGAGTGTAATAGAAAAGCAGAAATAAAAACAACATCAGATTTTATGCCTTACAGTCAATTTACAACGATCGGCAAAGTTAAAGAAGCCTTCAATCTCACAGCAGTCGAAGGAATCAGATTTCTGCCGGAAATTGAGCCGATCGCACCCGCAACAACCTTGCAGACCATGCTGGAGACAAATTTGCCTTGGGCGATCGCTACTAGCACCGAAAAAGCCCGTTCTGAAGCTATTATCAACCCTGTATTGCTGGAAGTTCGCAGGATTCTGAACCAACAAATCAGCGTGTTTTCGGGTGAGGAATTTAATGTCGATGTAGCTGTTGGACTTACAGGAGTTTGCGATTTTATCATCAGCCGTTCCCCGGAACAATTAGACGTTGAGGCCCCGGTAATTGTGATTGTGGAAGCTAAAAAAGGAGATTTGAAAGTAGGTTTGGGTCAATGTATTGCTGAAATGGTGGCTGCCCAGAGATTTAATGAAGCGAAAGGGCGATCGATTTCCGTCATCTACGGCAGCGTTTCCAGCGGCACAGCTTGGCGGTTTCTCAAGCTGGAAGGGCAAATAGTGACGATCGATCTTACCGATTATCCGCTACCTCCAGTAGATAAAATATTGGGATTTTTAGTGTGGATGGTGCGCGAAAATTAGCATTATATCCCCATCGCACCCCGCATCGCCAACAGTGCCACCCCGTAAGCAGCCGCAGTATGAATTGGCGTTTCAACAGGCACTTTTAAATAACGCTTTCTAATCGCACTCCAAGCCGCATTTTTTGCACCACCACCAGCCGTATAAACCTTTGTCAAAGGAGTTGCACCTAATTCTTGCAATAATTGATATCCCCGCGCTTCAATCCGCGCGATACTTTCTAGCAAACCGTGCAGAAATTCCACAGAATCAGCGGGACGCGGTTCGAGTCGGGGCGGCAAATTCGGGTCGTTAATCGGAAAGCGATCGCCCTTTTTCAACAATGGGTAATAATCCAGCAAACTCTCTTGTGCTGGATCAATCTGTGTGCTATAATTATCCAACTCAATATCAGTAAAAAAATGCCGCAGCACTGCACCCCCGGTATTAGAAGCACCTCCAACTAACCACAAATCGCCTAATTTGTGACTGTAAATTCCGTATCTAGAATCATCTACGCGGGTATGACTTAACAGTTTGACTGCTAGTGTAGAACCGAGAGAAGTTACTGCTTCCCCCGGTAAATTGACACCGCTTGCTAAAAATGCGGCAATGCTATCGGTTGTGCCAGCACAAATCATACAATCGCGGGGAAAACCGAAGCGATCGCCCACTTGATCTCTCACTTCCCCCACAGGCGTGCCCGGCGCGACAACTTTTGGCAATTCAGGAGTTGCAGCGCCCGCAATTCCCTCAATCAGCCAATTCGGATAGCACAAAGTATCAACATCGAAACCGAGTTTCAAAGCATT
The DNA here is from genome assembly GCF_036701635.1 of Microcoleus sp. N9_B4. Lineage (NCBI taxonomy): Bacteria > Bacillati > Cyanobacteriota > Cyanophyceae > Oscillatoriales > Microcoleaceae > Microcoleus > Microcoleus sp. N9_B4. The sequence goes on from NZ_JAUBRC010000007.1 coordinate 56,641, forward strand.
GTGATAGTCGCTAATTCCTAATTTTCCGTGCAGCAGAAATGCCAGCCAGTCAGCTTGATGCAGGAAATAAAGCTTCTCAACAACAGGCAAGATGCCTGTTCCACAAAGACTGAATTGTGCTGTCGGGTGGGCTTCTAGCCCGCCCTCCTGCCACCACAGGAGTTTTGCCAAACTGGATGTAGCGCTCAATACTGTGTGGTTATCCGGCGCGATCGCCCGCAACCTCTCTGTCACCGCTGCACCGCGCGCATCATTGTATAAAATCGGCTCGCATACTGGTATACCGTCGGTATCGCACAGCATGACAGTGGAAGATGTGCCGTCAAGGGCGATCGCCCTTACCTGATTGCGGATTGTTGGGGGAATTTGCTCAATTAAAGCCCACAGCGCATTTTGCCACACCGAGGGCAATTCAGGCTGTTGTTGCCCGTTGTTGGCAAAAGTATATTCTGTCTCACAATGTATTGTACCCTGGGAATCTATGACAGTCGATCGCGCGCCCGTCGTGCCGAAATCTATTCCCAAATAAAGATTCATTTGTTACTCCCGCGAATTTTCCTATTTTGAGTAAACCACAAAGTTTATTTGCATCTTATGGTTGTTTCATTCCTGAGCTTCTTCGGCGACAATCTCAGGATTTATCTGCTCTTTGGCTTATTATTTAAATAATGGATAATTGTCTAAGGTGCGATCGCTAAGTCTGAGAAGTTTTAGGTATTCTACAGATTCCATCGTAAACTCTATTGGCGTTGCTGATTTAGAGTAGGAAAAGCTAATTGATCAGTTTGAGTTACAGGTACAGGTTCGTTGGAGTTAGCTCAAGCTCTAGCTTGAGCAACTTAAATCTAAAGTTTAATTAAATGTTAGCAACTAAACTTGCCAATTCAATTAGACTAACTCTGTTAGTAACGTATCGGAGCAGTTAAATGTCCCCTTGGGTAAAAGATCCAAATTCAGGCGGAGTTAAAATCCCTCCAGCCGTTCAACAACAGGTAAAGCAGCGTGTTCTCGATTATGCTGCAGCTAACTACGCTGGCAAGTATACTCGCCTAGAGATCCGCTTTCGCAGTCAGTTTTGTTACATTGATGCCTATACAGAACCTGATTGCCCTCCAGATTTTCCATCCAAAGACTTTCCCGTATCTCGCGAGGAATATTTAGAACGAATGCGAAATAGCCCCATTCACCTGTGTCGGCTGCGCTACTTTGGCGATGCAGAATCTTGGAGTCTGGGGTTTTACACCTACAGCAATGAAAAATATGAGCTTTGTATGTTCAAGAATGGCAGTTTCTACGGTACTCCTGAACAAGCTTTTGCCATTTCTGCCATGTATTTGCAGTAACCCAAAATGACCAAGAATTTCTTGATGGTACCCGCCACGTGATTTATCCGTGGAATCAATCCAAAATCTAAAATCGAAAATCCTCAAGCCCACGAATTTATCCGTGGGGTCAATCCAAAATCTAAAATCTAAAATCTAAAATCGAATGACCCTCTCCGGTCTAAAAACTGTGAGTTTCCCACTTACCATATATTTTTATGAGCGAATATCAATACTACGAGTTTCAAACCATCGACAGACCCTTGACTAAAGCTGAACAAGAAGCAGTCAGCCTACTCTCTAGTCGCGTACAACTAAGTTCTACTAAAGCGATATTTACTTATAGCTATGGAGATTTTCGCGGCGACCCAAAAGACCTATTAATCCAATACTTCGATGCCATGTTTTACATGGCTAATTGGGGAACATTACAACTAATGTTTCGTTTTCCCAAAGGTCTGATTGATGTTGAACGGATGCAGAAATATTGCATTGAAGATCTGATTGCTGTTTCTGAAATTAATAATTTTGTCATTTTAGAAATTTCTAGGGAGGAAGAAGAAGGTTTTGGGTGGATAGAGGGAGAAGGAAATCTATCCTCTTTGATAGGTTTGCGGCAGGAAATTTTGCAGGGAGATTATCGTTTACTTTATCTGGCTTGGCTGAAAGCGATTAGCGCTCTTGATATTGATGAACTCAATGAAGAAGAGTTAGAGCCACCTGTTCCTCCTGGATTGGGTAAATTATCTTCATCGTTAGAGGCTTTTATAGATGCTTTTGAATTGGATGAGCATCTGCTAAAGGTGGCAACAACTGCGAGTGCGGCTAAACCTTCTATTTCAGAAAATAGCCTAAAAGCAGCTATCACAAAACTCGATCGTTCTGAAAGCGATACCTTTTTACTGCGGTTAGCCAAAGGAGAATCTAATCTGTCCTTTGAATTGGGTAAAAGATTATCACAAATGATGGAAGGTATGGAAGATGTCAGTATAGGAGAACGAACAATTAGACAGCTTTTAGAAAGCGCTGAACAGGAACAAAAAAAGAGCGATCGCAAAAAAGAACAGGCAACTGAAGCTTTACGAGTCAGAGAATTGGAAGCTTTGGCTCTGCGAGAAACGGCTGCTTGGGAAGATGTAGAGGCTCTTATTCAAAAAGGAACTTCTAAATCTTACGATGAAGTAGTGCCGTTACTTTTAAAACTCCGAGACTTAGCGGATTATCAAAACCAACAAGCTAATTTTTCAACACGGCTGAAACAACTGCATGAGCAATATAGTAGTCGCTCTGGATTAAAAAGACGTTTACTTGAGGCGAATTTACAATCGACTTGAAAGCGAAAGCTGATTCAATTGTATTGACAGTTTGCGGTCTAAGGATGTGCTCGCAGATTTATTCAGGTGACGATCGCACTCAACGACTACGATCGCCAACGTATTGAGTTTAGCGTGAAGCAACACTGCCAAAGACAAAATATTGGGCGTTGCTTAATCAGGGTATGAAAAAAATCAGTTAAAAATCCAGAAGCTTTGTGGATCGTAGTTTCTATGACTTGCATATTTAGCCTTTCATACCGTAAATGAGTAACGCCGAACAGCAGAGCCGGGTAAGGACATGGCATTGCCTTTCATCGCGTCAACTTAACCCAAAAAAACGCTTAACCCGAAAGCTTGGCAGGGGTTTAAACCCCTGCCAGATAAGGCATTGCCGTGTCTCTACTTAAACTTTTGTCCCGCACTCAGGACAAAAGTTATTCGTCGAAACATTCTTCGCGCCGCAACTCGGACAATAAACCAACTCCGCAGAGTGCAACTTGCTACGATCGGGCAAACCAACCAAGGGCTGAAATCGCTATAGATTACAGCTTACAGCTCTCGATGCGAGAGAAGAACCATAACGCCACTTGACACCCAAACCCCGGAACCCACCCCACCACCCACACAGTTGCCTAGGGAGGTGGCCCACAGGTGCTTGTTTATTATAGGTTAGGTCCTTTGTGTCCAACCAACGACCTCCTTTTCGCCAACCGACACGATCGCCTAGCTTCTTTTCAGTATCCCAATCAACTTTGCCGCCCACTTCCAACCAAATTTTTTTCTGGACGCTAAAACCAAAGCGACCCTGACTATATTTTACCCACAACTGGTCGATGGTGCGTAAATCATCGCAAGGAAAATTATCAATTGAGTCCGTATCAAAATAATCTTCCTTCTCCCGTCTCGCAGCTTTCAGCATTACCTTTATTGTTTCCTGATCCGCCTCTTTCCACTTTCCTGCTGCCAATAAATCCTGCAGACGAGTATACTCAATACCCCGCGCTGATTTAAGCGAGTCTGGTTGCGGAGGAGGTACTTGAGGTGATGGTTGAGGTGATTGAGAAGCAAGATCCTGCAACACTTCAGTAGCAGATTGATAACGTTTCTTAATAGCAGGTTGTATCATTTTATCTAAAATCTGACCCAGTTCCGAAGTGACAGATGTTTTTAAGTGTTCTCGCCACACCCACTCAAACTCGCTATCATCGAATAAATCAATCGGTTCAACCTCAGTTAACAGACACAGACAAGTGACACCCAGACTATAAATATCACTCGCATGAATAGCTTTGCCGTTGGCTTGTTCTGGTGCCGTATATCCAGCCGTCCCGATCCTCGTTCCCGTTACCGCTAGAGCCGTTTGTGTCGCATATTTCGCGGCTCCAAAGTCAACTAAAACCAGTTGCCCATCTTGCCGAAGAATAATATTTTCTGGCTTGATATCTCGGTGAATAACTTGGCGAGAGTGAATGAACTCGAATACTGGCAGTAAATTATTAAGCAAATTGCGAATCTGTGTTTCGCTAAAATATCCCTTAGATTCTAGTGCTTCGGCTAAATTTTCACCGTCGATGAATTCTTGGACTAAATACTGCCGTCCATCTTGACTAAAATATGCTAATAATTCGGGAATTTGAGAATGTTTACCCAACTGTTCTAGGCGTACTGCTTCAAGCTCAAATAACTCAGTAGCTTTCTGGATACTAGAAGTGCCTTGAAATTGGGGGTAAAATTGTTTAATAACGCAGGGAGGTTTTGAGGGTTTATACTCGTCAATAGCTAGAAACGTGCGCCCAAATCCCCCTTGTCCAATAATTTTTTGGGCTCCGTAGCGATCGCCCAATAGCAGTTTATTCCCACATTTTTGACAGAATTTTGTATAGCCAGACGGGTTTTGGAATAGGCAATCAGGGTTTAAACACTGGCTCATAAAATATGCTTAGAGATTACAGATTAAAGCTCTCGATGCGATGCCAGCGGACATGGTTTTAAATGTGAAACAACAAAGCCGGGTAAGGACATGGCATTGTCTTTCATCGTGTCAACTTAACCCAAAAAAACGCTTAACCCGAAAGCTTGGCAGGGGTTTAAACCCCTGCCAGATAAGGCATTGCCGTGTCTCTACTTAAACTTTTGTCCCGCACTCAGGACAAAAGTTATTCGTCGAAACATTCTTCGCGCCGCAACTCGGACAATAAACCAACTCCGCAGAGTGCAACTTGCTACGATCGGGCAAACCAACCATTTGAGCGTTGCTCTTACCTGGAACTACCATCGGATAGCAGTTTTCGTCCCTCGTCACCTTCACGTTCATCAGCACCGGGCCGTCGTGAGCGAGCATTTGACCGATCGCATCTTTGAGTTCTTCCGGCCCTGAAACCAGCATCCCTTTCACTCCGTAAGCTTCGGCCAGCATCACAAAATCCGGCATCCCTACAGTCATATTCGACGACGAATAACGCTCCCCGTAGAACGCCTGCTGCCACTGCCGCACCATTCCTTGCCAGCCGTTATTTACAATCACAATCTTGACATTGATGCCGTATTGTGATAATGTTCCCAACTCTTGAATATTCATTTGGATGCTAGCATCGCCAGCAATACAAATCACTTGCTCGTGCGGCAGAGCCATTTTCGCGCCCATCGCCGCCGGCAACCCAAAACCCATTGTTCCCAAACCAGCGCTCGAAATCCAGCGGCGCGGCCCGTTGTTCAAGAATTGAGCCGACCACATTTGATGTTGACCGACATCCGTTGTGTAGTAAGCATCCGGCGCTTGAGTAGCCAACTGAGAAATCACCTCTTGCGGAGACAAAATGTCTGGGTAATGAGGCACAACTAACGGATAATCCTGTTTCCACTGATCGATCCTGTGCAGCCATTCCGCAGTCTGTCCGGCCTTCCCCGAAACTCCAGTCTCCCGACAGCGGCGCAGCAAATCGAGCAAAACTTGGCGGACATCTCCGACAATCGGCACGTCAGGGCCGCGATTTTTGCCTACTTCCGCCGGGTCGATATCGATGTGAATCACCTTCGCGCGCGCGGCAAACTCGTCTAATTTGCCCGTCACGCGATCGTCGAACCGCGCCCCTACAGCAATCAGCAAATCGCACTCAGTAACGGCAAAATTAGCGTAAGCAGTGCCGTGCATCCCCAGCATTTTCACAGACAAAGGATGGTTTTCGTCAAAGGCACCTTTGCCCATCAGCGTTGTCGTGACCGGCAATTGGAAAAGTTCGGCCAGTTCCTTAACTTCCTCGTGGGCCGCCGCTGCGATCGCCCCGCCCCCCACATAAAGCAAAGGACGCTTCGCTTCCTTCAGCAAATGAATCGCTTGATTAATTTGCCGGGGATTTCCCTTCACCGTCGGCCGATAGCCCGGAATTCTCACTGCTCCGGGTTCCACGGGCAGATAGTCAAATTCTTCTAAACCCACATCCTTGGGTACGTCAACCAAAACAGGCCCCGGCCGCCCTGTACTCGCGATGTGGAAAGCTTCTGCCACAATTCGCGCCATATCTCTCGGGTCGCGCACTACATAGGAATGCTTGACAATTGGCAGGGTAATCCCGTAAATATCAGTTTCCTGAAACGCATCAGTGCCGATCGCCGGACGGGGAACCTGACCGGTAATAATTACCATCGGGATCGAATCCATGTGGGCCGTCGCAATCCCCGTTACCAAATTAGTTGCGCCGGGGCCCGAAGTAGCAAAACAAACCCCAACTTGTCCGGTAGCGCGGGCGTATCCGTCAGCCGCGTGAGCAGCACCTTGCTCGTGGCGCACCAAAATGTGTTTGATAGCGCCAGTTTCTTCTGCGCGGTAGAGTTCGTCGTAAAGCGGCAGAATTGCGCCGCCGGGATAACCAAAAATATGCTTGACGCCGTGGCGGATCAAGCTGTCAATCAGAGCAAATCCACCAGTTGCACGCCTGATGGTCACTTTAGTTTTTAGTTGCACAATTTCCTTCCTTAAACTAATTATGATTTTTAATGAAAGCTTTTATACTACTTTAATCTCAATTAATGAAACTCTGAAAATTTAAGTGGTGAGATTTTACAAAAAGTTTCGCGATCGCAGAGGGTTCGCCCGATCGAGACATTGTGGAACAGCAGAGGAAGAAAAGAAACAGAGGAAATCGCGGCTTCTATGCCGGTTTACCGCTATATGACGCTTGTATAGCATTCGCGATTCGGTATTCGACAAGAAAAACAATCGTTTCAGCAATTAAGAACGTCCTAATCATCAGGGCGGTTGCTATGTTATGGATCGATCGCGAAAAGAAAGCCCTCTTCCCTCTTACCATTGGTGTCAACAATCGCCTAAAACCCTTGATAAATCTTGTTGAGACGCGAGTCTCGATCCCCCTCCCATTCCCGTTAAGAAGGGAAACTAAAGAGAATGCTCCGGTTCCCTCCGACTCTCAGGGGCTCTGGACAATCATCGTCAAACAGTCGATCGGTACTACATTTCACCTTAAGTTGACACCAATCCCTTCTTCCTTCTTCCTTCTTCCTTCTTCCTTCTTCCTTCTTGCCAAAGTTTACAGAACATCCTGCAAGACTTTGCGAGTATGTTTCCAAGCTCCCATGCCCATCACCGAGACCAAAAAGCCCAAACTCAGCAACACGATCCGCAAGCCGAGGTCATCCGAGCCGACTGCTTTGCTGACAGCATCAGTCAGCGGGCCAGTAATCGCTAAAGGCAGGCTCAGAGCAATATTAATCGCATTGTTTTCCAATCCAAAGACTTTGCCCCGCATAGATTCTGGAGTTTTTTCTTGAATCAGAGCCTGCATCGGCCCGTTAATTAAGGAAGCACCAAAACCGAACAGAGCGCTCAATCCGAATCCCACCCATAACTGTCGAGTAAAGGCAAACATTGCTAATACAAAACCCATCATCAAGAAACCGATTAAAGGCAGAGGTTTGTGGTGCATTCGATGACCCCAGTGTCCCAAAAAGGCTGCGCCGAAGACCATTCCGACTCCTGCTGCAGCCAGCAAAAAGCCAAATTGAGTTTCTTTGAGACCTATTTTGCCTGAAAGCGCGATCGCCAGCACCTGAAGCGCCGCAAACACGGAATACAAAATTGTCAACTGCACCATCGCGTTGCTGACAAGATGATTGTGTTTCAAATAGCGCAAACCTTCTTTGAGATCTTGCCAAGGATGGACGTTTTTGCCACCGCTGCCGCCATGACTTTCTTTGATCCGCATGGTATAGATCAAACCTGCAGATATCAGGTACAACCCGCCCAGCAAAAACTCTTGAGAAGCTGCCCCGAAGCTGTGTTTTACCCAACTAAACAGCGGTTCGCCGATCGTCATCCCGACAATAATCCCGCCCATGGTGGACGAGGCGAACAGAGCATTTGCTGACATCAGTCCCTCTCGCCCCACGGCCAGGGGGATGGCGGCCGCTTCTGCGGGAGCAAAAAATTGCGTTACGGTAGAGACCAAAAACGTAATTGCCAGCAAAACCACAAAAGCTTTGGGCAAAAACGGCAAAGCTACAATCAACCCGGCTCGAATCACGTTGCAGGCAATCAGCATTTGCTTTTTGGAAAAGCGGTCTACCACGATACCGGCTGCGGAACCAAATACGATCGCCGGCACCGTGTAGGCGATCATCACCGCTGACAGCATAGAATTGTCCGCCGGATTCTGTCCAGGTGTGTAACCGCCGGTTTTCAGCAGAATAATCAGCAATACGTAAAAGATTTTATCCGCCACTTGGGCTAATAACTGGCCCGTCCACAAGGCGAGGAAGGGGCGATTTCTCAGTAGGGCATCAAGCCCGCTGCGGTCAGGGGGAGGGCTGGCTGGGTGCATAAGAATAGTTTAACTGACCGCTTCTGGCAATTATAGTTTTCAGCAATACGTACAAATCTCACATGACAAAGCGGAAACTCGGAAAACTCCTGTCTCCTGCATTCTTTTTCTGTTTTAGCAGATCGGCGGGGGAAGGCTGCTGCTGTCTTCTTAACTCTACCGCGATCGGCCGGAGCCGAGAACCCGCGCCCGGAAAATCCGAGAATGTTGTTAAAGGTTGGCCTGCATTTCATCGCGAGTACAAGATAGGGTAATATACTTGACAAAATACTTGCTGTTGGCAGTGATATTAAAAGATGTCACGCCGATTAAGTAATATAACGAAGGTACTAACTGTTAGGAGTGAAAAACTTGAAAAAGGTTGAAGCTATTATTCGCCCCTTTAAACTAGACGAAGTGAAAATCGCACTCGTCAATGCTGGTATTGTGGGGATGACTGTTTCTGAAGTTAGAGGTTTTGGCCGTCAGAAGGGCATGACAGAACGCTATCGCGGTTCTGAGTACACCGTTGAGTTCTTGCAAAAGCTCAAGGTCGAGATCGTTGTGGAAAACGATCAGGTTGACATGGTGGTTGATAAAATTATCGCGGCTTCCCGCACGGGCGAGATTGGCGACGGCAAGATTTTCATCTCTCCTGTAGAACAAATTATTCGGATTCGGACTGGAGAAAAGAACTTGGAGGCTATCTAAGATACTGGGGCATTGGGCATTGGGCATTGGGCATTGGGCATTGGGCATTGGGCATGGATAATTGGTACTAATCACCAATAACCAATAACTAATGACTAATGACTAATGACTAATGACTAATGACTAATGACCCCATTTGTGGTACTAGAGCGTGGAAGGCTCGGCCGCGGTGAGAGTGCGATCGCTTGATATCTGGTGTCATTTCTGCAAAAGTCTGTTGCTGTGCGGGTACGTAGAAAATGGGGTCATATCCGAAACCTCCCGTACCGCGAGGAGTGTGCAGGATTTCGCCTCGGCAAATTCCTTCTACTTGCAAGGCAATTGTACCGTCGGGACGGGCGATCGCGATCACGCCAACAAATTGTGCTTGTCGGTTCTGTTCGTTGCCTAATTCTTTGAGAAGTCGAGATATCCTGTCAGCATCGGTTTTCCCGTAGCGCCCCGAGTAAATCCCAGGTCTGCCGTCGAGTGCATCTACCATTAAACCAGAATCATCGGCGATCGACCATTTGCCCGTGGCTTTTGCGACTTCAGACGCCTTCAAGCAAGCATTAGCAATAAAAGTTTCGCCTGTTTCCTCGATTTCCAACTCTTCCGGTTTGAGTTCCAATTCCCATCCCAAATCCTGAAGATAAACTTGCATTTCCTTGAGTTTACCCGGATTGCCCGTAGCTACAACTAGCAATTTGCGATCGGTCATTATTTCTCTTAAAACTTACGGCTCCATATTAACAAAAGATTGGGGAAATGGTTGCAACAAAATTCCCAAAATCTTATCAACATCTTGAATATAGTATTCAATCGGATCGATATAAACAGTAGTTTCCTCCAAAATCAAGAATTTCCAGTTAGTACCCGTCGTCACCGCGCCGTAAATGCGATCGACCTCAGTGTCTTGGTTTTGATTGAAACATTGGGCCGCTACCATTGCGGCTACGCATTGACCCAAACCGCCAATGATATCTTCCTTTTTTGCCTCAAAAATTGTTATAACCGGAGCACTGATGAACAATTGTTCTGAAGATCCGCTAATAATATAATCGCAAAATCCTTGCAAACCTCTTTCTGGATCGACAGTAAAATCCTTACCGGAAAAAAGAGAAACTCGTTTGTTTAACAATCGCCGAACTTCTGCTAATATCGGGGCAATCAAAAATTCTGACCGAGCTTTTTGTGTGGAAATAAAAGTGGCTAGCGGTACATAATCAATCAGGATTGTTGTTAAAATTTCCGATGGTGAAACTGGTTTTGTCTCGGCAAATAAGTTGCGACTTTCATCTAAGGTTAATCCAAAATCTTTTTTGACTCTCGCAAGACTGAAATCGCTGTATGCCATTTGCTTTTATCCTAAAATTTATCTGATATAGCAATAGTATTTCATGGTGAGTAAGATTTTTTAACGAACCGCGAAGGCGCGAAGGACGCGAAGGAAGAGAAGAGAAGAGAAATAGTTCACAATTAATGGATAATTGCTAGAAAAATATTTTTTTAGGGTTTTTTAACCGCAGAGGACGCAGAGGACACGGAGAAAGAGAGATTTGATATCAAGTCATCCGCGTTTATCTGCGTTTATCTGCGGTTGAAAACTCCGATTAATTATGCGCCCAAGCTTTCGCCCAGTTTAAGTTTTGCATAACTTCTTTCAATGTCGCCGCTTCTGAATACAGCCGCAACACGGGTTCGGTTCCGCTAAATCTAATTAACAGCCAACTTCCGTCGGCTAAACGGAATTTATATCCGTCAACTTTGTTGCAATCTACAACTGCTTTGCCGGCGATTTCTGTTAAGGGTTGATTTTGCAGCAGCGACAGCAAACGCGACCTTTCTTCCATGTTTGCTAGGTGCAAGTCGATTCTGTCATAAGCTGAAGTAAAGCTTGTTTCTTGTTGCAGTCGGCTGTAAATTTCGCTTAAGTCTTCGCCGGATTTGACAACTGCTTCTAACAAGTACAGCGCTGACAGCAAAGCATCTCGTTCGGGAATGTGTGTACCGTAGCCAATTCCTCCCGATTCTTCGCCGCCGACTAAGACTTGGGTGGTTAACATTCGATCGGCTATATACTTGTAACCGATCGGCGTTTCAAATAAAGGCAAGTTGTACAGCTTGGCAATTTTGGGAATTATGTCTGAACCGCTGACTGTTTTGATGACTTCCCCGCTCAACCCGCGCCGTTTTGCTAAATGTTCGATTAATATGGGAACTAGGATTTGTGAACTGAGAAAGTTGCCGCTAGAGTCAACGGCTGCAATTCGATCGCTATCTCCGTCAAATACAAATCCGATCGACAAACCAGAACTTTTTCGCTGGTGAGTTCGCATCACGCGGAATAACTGCGACAGGTAGCGCGGCAAAGGTTCGGGTGCACCGCCTCCAAACAGCGGATCTCGATCGCTGTTGACTTCATGTACTGTTTCTTCTAAAATTTGAGCTAATCCTCCGGCGGCGGCACCGTGCATTACATCTACAAATACTGTAATTTTGCCGCTGGCGATCGCTTCTTTAATCGCCTCAATATCTACCATTTCCCGCAAGGTTTTGCAGTAAGCCGGCCAAGGATTGAAATTCTCCAATTTGCCGGGAGTTGCTGAAAGTGCGGCCGGATTTTCGAGTTTTTCTTCTATATGTTGAGTAACTTCGGGCGAAACTGAACCGCCAAATCCGCCCTTGACTTTTAACCCTAAATATGCACCGGGATTGTGGCTGGCTGTCAGGACGATCGCACCCAAAGCATTTAATTGTTTGGCAGCTAAACTGAAAGCTGGAGTGGGGGCGTAGGATTCGCTAAGTAGCACGTCAAATCCTGCGTTTTGGATGGCAATAGCCGCTGTTTTGGCAAATTCTTCAGCCAGAAATCGGCGGTCGTGACCGACAATTACGGTACCGCTGCTGCCATCGCTACCACCAGTTTGTGCGAGAACTTGTGCCGCTAGGGGAGCGACTAACGCTACGCGATCGAATGTAAAATCGTCAGCAATGATGCCGCGCCAGCCATCTGTACCGAATTTAATAGGATTCATTTAGTCACAAGTCATGAGTCACCCGTCTATTTTATGGGTTTATCAGTCGATCGTCATCTGATTTTAGATTTTTGATTTTAGATTGCGACTGCGGATGAATCTGGGGGCTAATGACCAAATTGCTCGATCGCTAGCCACCAGGAAAAAAGTGATGGGCTAATGACTAATGACTAATGACTAATGACTAATGACTAAAAGAATGCCGGTTGGTGGCGGATCAAATTCAGGAATTCTTCGCGAGTTTTCTGTTCCTCTTGGAACACGCCCAACATTGCACTCGTAACTGTCCAAGAACCGGGTTTTTGCACACCCCGCATCGTCATGCACATATGGCTGGCTTCCATTACTACAGCTACTCCCTGCGGTTCCAATATTGTCTCAACTGCTTCGGCAATTTGGCGCGTCAAACGTTCTTGCACCTGCAATCGGCGGCTGTACATCTCGGCAATTCGGGCTAATTTGCTCAGTCCCACTACTTTTTGGTTGGGAATGTAAGCGATGTGAACTCGGCCCATAAACGGCAGCATATGGTGTTCGCACATACTGAATACGCTGATGTCTCGCACCAGTACCATTTCGTTGTGACCTTCGTCAAAGATAGCGCCGTTAAGAAGTTCTTCGAGGGATTGACTGTAGCCGCTGGTGAGAAACCGCATTGCTTCTGCTACCCGCTTCGGGGTTTTGAGCAATCCTTCCCGTTCAGGATCTTCTCCTACTCCCAGCAGCATTGTCCGAACGGCGGCCATCATTTCTTCTTGGCCTACTTCTGAGGGTACGGGTATGTGGGATTCTTGACCGTGCGAGGAATTGCGATCGGGTCTAGTTGGGATGCGCGGGGTGTTGTTGTCTGCGGTTTCTGAAAGTTTCATGCTGTCAGTCGAGATTGAGTTCGATCCATTGGAACTGGTGTTTGATGAAATTGTCATAAGAAGTTGGTGTGAGGGTGAATCGATTTTGGATTGGGGGATATAGCTAGAGATTCAAAGATTGTTGAATTCGAGAAAAATCCAGCAGTCTAAAATCTCAAGTTCACAAAACTCCTGCGTTGGACATGAGGGTGATTTCTTCAATTACTGCACTTGCTGGCAACTGAACTGCGTGCAGAATTGATTGGGCGACGATTTCTGGGGTTAACATGGCGGTGCGATCGAAGTCGGCGTCCACGGTGTCTGTGTCCCACATGGGAGTATTGACAGAACCCGGACAGATTGCTGTTACGCGAATTCCGTGAGCCCGTTCTTCGGCGGCTAAGGTTTTAGATAATGCCATGAGACCGAATTTACTGACGCAGTAGGCTCCCCAGTTGGGGAAGGTTTGGCTGCCGGCGATCGAGGAAACGTTGATGATGATTCCCGATCCGCGATCGCGCATGGAGGGCAAAACTCCTAGAATGCACTGCCAAACGCTAGTCAGATTGAGGTCTAGAACGTTCTGCCAGTCGGCTAGGGACGTATCTGTCAAAGAGCCTGTGTAGCCCATACCAGCGCTGTTGACCAGGATATCTACGGCACCCAATTGAGCTGCGATCGCGCTGATGCTGCTTTGCACTTGCTCAATTTTTGCCAAGTCTAAGGGATAAGCTTCTGCTTTCACTCCGACTTCTCGGGCTGCTGCGGCAACGGCTTCTAAGTTTTCCGACTCTCGGCTAACTAAGGCCAGATTTATGCCTTCGGCGGCGAACGCTAGAGCCGTCGCTTTGCCAATACCGCTGCTGGCTCCGGTAATCAGAGCCTGCTTTGTTGTTGGATGGTTCATTCAGTGTCCTAATACTTTCGCTCGGCCACTCCCTACAGCGTTGCAGCCTTCTTCGGCAAATTAGACAACTGTCTGCTGCAGGTGATAACAGTTAATTATGAGATGAACATTAAGAACTGTTAAGCCGTGTCACCTGAGAAATTATAACACTGCTGACTGATTCGCAGAATAGTGAGCTGTGAGTTAGGAGTTTAAAGTAAGAGATTTTTAACTCATAACTCACAGCTCTGAATCGATCGGCTCAAGCAGAAATTTCAGTGAATACACCGATGTGGCGAAACTTTTGATACCGGAGCTCGCGTCGCTGCTGAGCCGTAAGCTGTGTGAGTTCTGCTAAGTTTTCCAACAAAGCTTGTTTGAGTATGGACGCAGCTTTGAGGGGATTTGAGTGAGCGCCGCCGATCGGCTCTGGTACTATTTGATCGAGAATGCCGAGGTTTTTCAAATCCCAGGAAGTGATTTTCAGGGCTTCTGCGGCCAAGTTAGCTTTGCCAGAGTCTTTCCAGAGAATGGCCGCACAAGCTTCGGGAGTGGCGACGGTGTAGACGGAATGTTCCAGCATCAACAGCCGCTCGCCGACACCGATACCCAAGGCGCCGCCGGAACCGCCTTCGCCGATGACGGTGCAAATAATGGGAACGTCGAGGCGAAACATTTCTCGGAGGTTACAGGCGATCGCCTCTCCCTGTCCGAGCTGTTCTGCTTCTAAGCCCGCCCAAGCCCCCGGAGTGTCGATAAAGGTGAAAATTGGCATTCCGAAGCGATCGGCGTGTTCCATCAACCGCAGGGCTTTGCGGTAGCCGCCGGGAGCAGCCATGCCGAAGTTGCGGGCGATATTGTCTTTAGTGTCGCGCCCTTTTTGATGGCCGATGATGACTGTGGGACGCCCGTCTATGCGGGCAATTCCGCCGACGAGGGCCGGGTCGTCTCCGCCGCGCCGATCGCCGTGAAGCTCGATCCACTCGTCGCTAATTGCCTGAATGTAATCGAGGGTGCTGGGGCGGCGCGGGTGACGGGCGAGTTGCAGCCGCTGCATGGGGGACAAGCTGCTGAAGATTTCTTGTCGCAGTTGGGCTGAGCGAGCTTCGAGTTTGCGAATTTCGTCGGTGACATCGACGCTGTTTTCTTCGGCGAGTTCGCGAATCTGGTGAATTCGGTTTTCGAGTTCGGCCAGGGGCTTTTCAAAATCTAAGAGTAAGGGTTTACGGTCTGGGTTTGGCACGCTGATAATTTATATAAGGTTTTGTCAGGTTTTGTCGATCGACTATTTCCAGATCCTACCCTGTCAGGGGATGCTGTTCGGCATTTAAAAGACGATAGTATGGTGCGTCAGTACAGAAGTGTTTCCCGCATAAGCGCGTAAGTGTTCACTCCTGACGCACCCTACAAGCCTCGTTAGTGGTTTAAATGCTCCACAGCTTATGCTGTAAAATAGGAGAAATTTGGAAGTTTTGAATTATAAATTATGCTTTGCTTCATACCGCGCTGGCAAACCAGGAGCTGGAGCTTCCTTTCAATTTTAAATATAATAGGTTAATCCGCATCCCTTCCGTCTGAATTCCCCCAACAGTCAACAGCCAACAGCCAACAGCCAACAATCAACTGTCAACTGTCAACTGTCAACTGTCAACTGTCAACATCAAACTGACATTAATAAAGGTCTGAAACCGTGCTTGACAGAAATATGACCGATTTGCTCCATCTTTTCCACAGTAATTTGATTCCGTCCCCAAGAGAAATTGGTATACATTTTTTCAAATTCCAGCAGCATTGATTCAGCAAAACAGGCAAACAACTGTCGGCCCGGCACATCCATATTGACAATCTTCATAATTTTCCACTCAATATCGAGGGAATGCTCCACAATGCCACCATTGAGTACGTAAATTTCTGGATGCTGAACCTGAGTTGCCAAATTTTTCGGATAGCCACCGTCAATCAATAAACAGGGTTGCTTCAATGTCTTAGGGTTAATTTCTACTCCCTTGGGCATACTGGCTACCCACACTACAATATCCGCTTGGGGGAGGGCTTCTTCCAAGTCCATAATTTTGCCTCGGCCCAATTCCGATTGCAAATCTTGCAATCGTTCTTTGTCGCGGGCAATGAGCAACAATTCTGCTACATTTGTTTTAACATTGAGCCAGCGACACACAGCACTGCCAATATCGCCAGTAGCACCACAAACGGCTACCGTGGCTTTTGAAAGTTCAATCCCCAATTTAGGGGCTGCTTCTTCTACTTGGCGGCAGAGGATGTAAGCCGTGTGAGTGTTACCAGTGGTGAAGCGTTCAAACTCCAACTTGAGATTGCGAATTTGCTTAATTTGCTGCAAGTTGAAAGTCTCAAAAATGATCGAAGAAAAGCCGCCTAAAGCAGTGATGTTAATCCCGTTTTTTTGAGCGTGTGCCATCGCATTAAGGATTTTGCGAGTGGCTGCTTTAATCCGGCGAGTGGCTAGCATTTCTGGCAGAAAACAGGACTCGACATAGCGACCTTCTATTTTTTGTCCAGTGATGCTTGTTACCGTGATCTGATCAACTATTTGGGGCGGTGCGCTGCACCAAAAATCGAGACCTTGATCGGCATATTCTGGATAGCCCAGCTCGTTAGCTACTGATTGGGCGTGTTCTAAGCTGGTTAAGTGACCGATTAGACCAAACATTAAGTTGTCAAATGAAGGAAGATTGAAGATTGAAGATGGGAAGATGGGAAGATGGGAAGATGGGAAGATTAAAAATGTATATTTTAAAATGAGGTATCCCATTTTTAATTTTTAATTTTTAATTTTTTTCCCATTCCTTATTTCCGAATTAACTAGGCTGCGAGGCCTTGTGCTGACATCCGCATGATGTCGCGGTTGTTAAAGCCTATGTTGCCTAGAGCTTCGCCGTAGGCAATCATAAAGTCTTCGATTAAAGCGTCTTTTTCCATTCCCAAAACGCGGGCATCGTCTGCAACAGCGTTTAGCAGTTTCCAGATGATGGGCAGGTTTTGGCGGTTGGCAGCTTCGAGTTCGGCTTTGGATTCCTCAAAGTGAGCTTGCAGCCAGACTTCCCCAAAGTTGAGGTGGCTGTATTCTTCTTTGACGACGCCTTCGGTGATTTTGCGAGCAAAGTCATCGGCGACGGGGATGTAGATGTTGTAAGCTGCGATCGCAAAACACTCGATAATTAGCGATTGAATCAACAAGCAAGTTACAATCTGACCTTGGGCCGCGGCCGTCTGGAAGTTTTTGTGCAATTCCGAAAAGAACTGCTTGGCAAATGCCATGTCCGGCGTGACTTTAAGATTCCGGCCACAAGCTTGGAAGCCCTTCATGTGGCGGTTCTCCATCTTGGACAAGCCAACTAACTCTGCTTTTTTGTCAGCTAACAGTTCAGCCAGTGTCAGGTAATTATCGTGAGCTTCTTGTTCGCCTTCAATCACAATGGCGTTGATGCGGCTGTAAGCATCTTTGTAAGTTTCGGTTTGAAAGTCAATTGTTGGGCTGGCCTCAAGCTGGGGCATAGATATGTAGTCTCCTTATATAAGCTTGCGGGATGTTTGGAAACCCCTTTAAAATGGGGGGTCAGTGACAGTACACTTTACCTATTTTGAACGCACCCCATCTAAATCACAGATTATAGCTGAGGATTCTTTCGACAAAGAACTTTTCTTTGACGTTCCGGGAAAAACTGGCGTCCTCAGCGTGTTTGCCGGACTTTTGCCGTCGAACACTCCAGAAAGACTATCGCTAGAATGCTATCTATTTACTAATTACTTGAATTAGTCGTTAGTCGATCTTTTGCCCGGAAATAGATGATAGAAATACGGTCTATGTCTCCACCTTTCAGGGTTTTATAGTACCAACTCTATCTATAACATTATATCCTAATCACAACTTCCTCCCTAGGTACTCCTTCTTTCCCTCTACGACTATTATGTTGTTGTATGGGAATCTGGGATGCGATCGGGTTGGAGAACCTCACAGGCTTATTATTTTAGGTTAATTCACAAATTTATGGGTAAATCCTTTGACAGGTCTCAAGCGCTGGAACTGCTGAGTTTTATTTTTTTGCTGGCGGGTGCTGGGCTGGTGCTGCTGCCACTGGCTGCTGTATTTTGGGTTTCATTATCACCATCTGGTGTCGGTGTCAAGGCCACAGACCTGACTTTTGCGAACTATCAGGAGGCTTGGCGACGGGGCAATTTTTTGTTGGCATTCTTTAATTCTACTCTAGTGGCGATCGCAGTGACCGGTTTTCAGGTTGTGACTTCTGCTTTGGCCGGTTATGCTTTGGCCAGGCTGAAGTTTCGGGGGCGACAGGCCCTAGTGTTGGGGGTTTTGGCAACGCTGGTAATTCCGTTTCAGCTTTTGGTGATTCCGATTTTCTTGGTTTTGAAGTGGGGCCATCTGCTGAATACTTACGGGGCGCTGATTTTGCCTACGGCGGCTAATGGTTTTGGGATTTTTCTGCTGCGCCAGTATTTTATGACTGTTCCGGTGGAGTTGGAGGAGGCGGCAATGCTGGATGGGGCTAACCGCTGGCAGGTTTTGTGGCAGGTGATGTTACCTTTGGCCCGCCCTGCTTTGGTGACGCTGTTTTTGTTTACGTTTATCGGGGAGTGGAACGATTTGTTTAAGCCGCTGGTGTTTACGACGCGGCCGGAGTTGCGGACTGTTCAGTTGGTTCTGGCTGAGTTTCAGGAACAGTTTACTAGCAGTTGGCAGTTGTTGATGGCGGCGGTGGTAATTGGAACGGTACCGGTGGTATTGCTGTTTTTGGCCGGTCAGCGGCAGTTTATTCGGGGAATTGCGGCGACGGGGATTAAGAATTGAGTTGAAGATGCTTAGCAATTAAGTTTGTAGTCATTTGTTGAACCATTCTCAAGAACAGGCAAGATGCCTGTTCCACCAATACTAAATGTTCTTGTGGAACAGGCATCTTGCCTGTTGCTGACATTGGTTAAAGATGTGAGTTTGTAGTCACTCGGCGATTGAAATCGCTACTATAGCAATCCTAAATCATGTGTGAATTTCATACTCCCTCCCCTTACCAAGGGGAGGGTTGGGGTGGGGTAAAACATTTACGACTCCTCCAAGGATTGCTATCTACAAACGAAGTCCACTTTCAGCGGACTAACAGATAAAGGTGATATCAAAGCTGTATTATGTGAATCTATGCAAAAACTAGGTTTATTTTTATTTGTCGTATCTTTTCTGCCCTGGCTGGCAATCTTGTTTGTTGTACCGTTCCTGCCACTGGACATTACCCAAAAAACTACTTTATCGGTCGTTCTGGCTGTTCTGGCCGAGGTTTGTTTTTGGATTAGCGTAGTGCTGTTGGGCAAAGAAGTCGTTACCAAATATCGGCGTTATTTGCATCCCCGCTATCTTTGGAAAAAAATCAGAAATTTTAACCGCAGATGAACAGGGTTCGACGCAGATAATGAGCCTGGATGTTGGCGTTTATCTGCGGTCAAGGTTGAGCTATTCGCTGAAAATTTGCAAGCGAATAGAGCGTTCTCCGTCTCCGAAATCCACTTCAATCTTTTCTCCCGAAAGACTGTCCAAGCATCCCAAAAGCAAGCGTAAATTGGGTGTGCTTGCTCCTGTATCTACGTACAATCTATCTGCCAAACTGCCTAAACGCTTCCAAATTGTGTAGAGTTTGACTACTGTTTGTTCTAGCTGTGCGGCTTGTTTTACAACGTCGGCGGTGGTTCCCAAACAGCCGACTCGCAAAGATTCTTCTAAGGCCATTTCCATGTCTAAGTGAGACTGATTTAGAGCTTGCACTTGGGCGGCGGCGTCGAGATATTTTGATAAGTTCTTGGCGTCGGATGTTAGCTGTTTGACAGTATCTACGTCGGGATTTTCGGCTACTTCTTTTTGAATTTCGCTTTGGTGAGATGGAGAGAGTTTCTCCATTTCTTTGACTAAAGGAGCGAGGTAGCGGGAAGGTAAAGAACCGCTAGATGCTTTTTCTTTGACTTCTTCAGGCAATAATTCTGAGTTCATTGCCATCCATTCGTCGGAGAGTTGTTTGACTTCGCGGCGGGTGATGCGATCGCCACTTGCTGCGGCATCTGTTACCATTTGCTGGACTTCGGGAGATGCTTTGGCTGTTTCTACAAAGGCTCTTTTGCTGAAGTTTCTAATGGAATTTGGGTCTAAATCTCCTTGCTGGATCAGAGTATCGGCACTATTAGCTAATTCTATCAAAGAATAGGCTTGACTTTTGCCAATTTCTCTTTCTTTGAGCCAGTTCAAAAACCCTGTGCCGCGCCCTTCGCCACCTTTTTTTTCTCTGTCTCGGACTGTTCGGAGAATGCGTCCCCGCCAAATGTCGGTTTGCAAGTCGAAGCGATCGCACACTTTCCAGGCATTGTCAACCTGATTTTCAAAATCAAAGTCTGGTAGTTGTTCGTCTTCGGGGTCTGGCAATTGGAAATTGATATCGGTAAAGCCGTTGAGGGCTTCTGCAAGTTCTGCGGGATTTAGGGGGACTTCAGCCATTAGGAAAAATTTGGGTAGTGCAACAGCCGGTTTAATTGGTAACTTGCACGGGTTGACAGTTGAGACGCTATATGTAGCGGTAAGGTAGGCAAAATTTACCTACTAATAGAGCTTTTGTGCAAGTCATATCATTATTGCACGATGGGGGGCGATCGGGCGATCGCTACCTGCACAAAAAATCTTCTCCGAGAGTGACCGCACAGCGTCGCAACAATCAAAAAGTCGGTGACACAGATAGTGGGGTATTTTGAAGCAAGAACCACTAACCGGATAGTTAAATGAACTAATTACCAACTAAAACGGCGATACTTTATCGCGTTCAACCTCATCGCTGGGAGTCGTTTTGCCGTTCAAAGTTATACCATCCTCGGGCAGATTTGCTACTCGATCGCGCTTCCGAAAGCGATCGCGAGCCGAGACAACCACCACATAAAGAACCGGCACCATAAACAAACTCAAGAAAGTAGAAACAACCATCCCCCCGGCGATCGCATTTCCTAGCGATCTACGACTTGCCGCCCCCGCACCTTCCGGGTTAATTAGAGGAGCAATCCCCAAAATAAATGATAAAGAAGTCATCAAAATCGGTCGCAAACGCTCTTGAGAAGCCTCAACTGCTGCCTTAGCAATTGAATATCCTCGCTCCCGCAACTGGTTAGCAAACTCCACGATTAAAATCGCGTTTTTACTAGCCAATCCAATCAACATCACCAAACCAATCTGGCAATAAACATCATTCGCCAAACCCCGCAACGACTGAGCTAAAAGAGCACCTAAAATCGCCAGAGGTACCGATAGCAAAATAATGAAAGGATCGACATAATTTTCGTACTGAGCCGCCAAAACCAAGAACACGAAAATCAGCCCCAAACCAAAAATAATTGGTGCTTGACCCCCAGACTCAATTTCTTCTAAAGAACTCCCCGACCATTCATACCCAAAACCCGATGGCAAAACTTCAGCCGACACCTTTTCCATCGATTTTATAGCCTGTCCAGAACTCGCTCCCGGAGCCGGAGAACCACTAATTTCAATTGACCTATATAAATTGTAGTGGTTAACAGTTTGCGCTCCCACCACGGGAGTTATCTTCACCAAATTGCTCAACGAAATCATTTCATTCTTTCCCGAGCGGACATACAATTTACTAATATCTTCAGGGTTATCACGAAACTGTTGATCCGCCTGAACATACACCCGATAATTGCGCTGCTGCAGATTAAAATCATTCACATACTGAGAACCCAGAGCCGTTTGTAACGTACTGAAAACATCATTGATCGGAATATCTAAAGCCTTAGCTCGATTGCGGTCAACTTCCACAATTAACTGAGGCGTATTCGCAGCAAACGTACTAAATACTGCCTGCAATCCGGGCGTCTGATTCGCCTGCTTTAAAATCCCGCCCATCGCCTGAACCAGAGAATCTAAACCGCTGTTACCTTTGCGGTCTTGCAATTGAAATTGGAAGCCTCCAAATTGACCTAAACCTTGAATTGCAGGCGGATTCACAGGGAAAATTCTAGCTTCGGGAATCGAGAAAAACTTACCCTGCAATTTACCAATAATCGCTTGTACGGTTTGATCTTCACCTTCCCTTTCTTTCCAGGGTTTGAGGGTAGTAAATATAATCCCCTGATTGGAACTATTACCACTAAAACCAAAGCCACCTACAGAAAAAGTCCCCACAACTTCAGGAACTTTGAGGATTTCTTTTTCAACTCCGTCCATCACCTGCTGGGTGTATTGCAGCGAAACGCCTTGAGGCCCTTGAATAATTGTCAGAAAATAGCCCTGGTCTTCCTCTGGGATAAATGCGGTGGGTACTGCTAAATAAAGCCAAGCTGTGAATCCCAGAGAAGCGATAAACAACAGGGTAACAACTGTTTTAAATCGTGTTAAGAATATTAAGGAATCTCTATATTTCTTTTGTATCCAATCAAGAAAAATATTAATCCGGTTAAACACCCAACCCAACGGGCCGCCAAACTTCTTACCTGGGCGCAGTAATATAGCGGCAAGTGAGGGAGTAAGAGTAACCGCCATAAAGGTAGAAATGAGCACTGAAAAAGCAATTGTCAGGGCAAATTGTTTATAGAGTGCTCCCGTTGTCCCTGGGAAAAATGCCACTGGTACGAACACGGCCATCAATACTAAGGAAGTGGCAATTACAGCACTAAAAAGTTCCCGCATTGACTCGGAAGCTGCTTGGCGGGCATTCATACCTTGGCGGACTAGACGGTCAATATTTTCGACTACGATGATAGCGTCATCAACCACTAAACCTGTTGCTAAGGTAAGACCAAATAGAGACAAACTGTTAATCGTAAATCCGAAAGCTTTGATAAAGGCAAATGTCCCAATCAAGGAAATGGGAATTGTGATGGTGGGAATAATCGTAGTGCGCCAATCTTGCAGGAAAACAAAAATAACTATCACCACTAGCAAGACTGCTTCAAACAGAGTTTTGACGACTTCTGCCATTGACTCTTGGACAAATTGAGTCGTATCTAGTGCTGTTCTATGTATCACCCCCGGAGGGAAGTTTTTAGCTAATTTTTCCATTTCTGCTTTGACTGCCTGGGCAACATTTAAAGCATTACTTCCGGGTAATTGGTAAATCCCTAAACCCACAGCGTCATTTCCTCGGAATCGGAGGAAAGAGTTATAATTTTCTGCTCCTAATTCGGCTCTGCCGACATCTTTTAACTTAACTAAAGTTCCATTTGTTTCGCTTTTAATAACAATTTCTTCAAATTCTGTGGGGCTTTTGAGACGACTTTCTGCACTCAAATCAATCTGATACATTTGCCCCTCTGGGGCGGGTTCTTGACCAATTCTTCCTACACCAACTTGCAAGTTTTGTTCATTAATTGCTCTTGTTACATCTTGCATTGTTAGATTACGAGCAGCTAATTTATTGGGATCGATCCACAGGCGCATAGCATAGCGTCTTTCCCCAAAAATTCGCACGTCGCCCACGCCTTTTACTCTTTTTAAAGTATCTGCTAAATAGAGATCGGCGTAGTTGCTTAAAAATATGGTATCGTATTCTTTATTTTCGGTAAATAATCCTATAGCCAGCAGCAGGCTGTTAGATTGTTTTGTAACTGTAACTCCTGTGCGTTGTACGGCATCTGGCAGTTGTGGTTGAGCGACTGCAACTCGATTTTGCACATCGACGGCGGCGATATCTTTGTCGCGGGAAGTATCAAAGGTGGCTGTAATGGTGCTAGTTCCACTGTTAGTGCTACTGGAAGTTAGATATTTCAGTCCTTCAATGCCGTTGATTTGCCTTTCTAGGATGTTTGTTACCGCATTTTCGACAACTTCAGCATTGGCACCGCTATAGTTGGCTGTGACGTTGATTTGGGTGGGGCTGATGTCGGGGAAGCGTTCTATCGGCAGCGTCGGAATGCTGATTGCGCCTACCAAGATAATAATTAAGGCGCAGACGCTAGCAAAGACTGGTCGTTTAATAAAGAAATCTGCAAACATTATTTGGGTAATGGGTAGTTGTTAGTTGTTAGTTGTTAGTTGTTAGTTGTTAGTTGTTAGTTGTTAGTTGTTAGTTGTTAGTTGTTAGTTGTTGTCGAACGATTAACAATTTTTGTAGGGGCGGGTTCGCCAAGATATATAATACAAGCGATTTATCCATAAAACCCGCCCCGGTTTTTAGCAAGATTCAAGCAATTTTTCACCTTGGCTTCGGGATTGCTTCGTACCCTCGCAACTGCGCTTAGCTTGGCTCGTAATGACATAAATAAACAACTAACAATTAACAACTATAGCTACCGCTTTCGATGGTTGGGGCAATTTTGAATCGATTCGTGGGGTGGGGGCGGGTTTTGAGATATCTGGGTTGGGTGTCTTATATCTAGGTGAACCCGCCCCTACAAAATCTTTTCTATCGTTCTCCTTCCTCTTGAGCCATAATGGGAGCGCCGTCGGTCAGGTTAAGGATGCCTGCGGTAACAATGTTTTCCCCTGCTTGCAAACCTTCGATAACTTGATAATTATTACCTTCAATGGTTCCCAATTTCACGGGCTTTTGCCGTGCTATTAAAGGTGGTGTGCCAGGTTTAGACTGTTCCGGCTTTTGAGCTGTGAAGACAAAAGTTTCTCCACCTAAGCGAGTGACTGCTGTGACTGGAACTAAAATTCCGGGGTTCTGTTTCCAGATAACTTTAGCTTTGACAAACTGGAGATTAAGTAGTTCGCCGGTGGGGTTGGGAAAGGTGGCTTTAGCTAAAATTGTTTGGGAATTGGCGCTGACGTTCGGGGAGATAAAACTGATTTGACCTTGGGCGATCGCCTTACCTTGAGCGTCGAGCATTTGTACTGGCAGCCCTAAGCGTAATTGAGGCTGCCGTTCCAAAGGAATTGATAACCGCAAGTCTAGCAATTGATTCTCTGTCAGGGTGGCAATGGCGTTGCCTTTTTGCAAGTAATCACCTACTTTCACTGGTATGTCGCCGATGACTCCTGCGAAGGGCGCGATGACCGCAGTTTCTTGTAGTTGTACTTCAAAGCCACGCACTTGAGCCACGGCCTCGGCAACTTGCGCTTCAGCTTGATCGAGCTGTTCTTGGCGAGTGCCGTTGGCTAACTCGGCTAATCTGCTCTTGGCTTGTGCAACTTCTGCTTCGGCTTTGGCTATTTCCTCTGGGCGCGAACCGTTTTGCAATTGCCGCAGAGCTTGCCGCTGCTGTTGCAAGGCTGCTGTCCGTCGCTCGATCTCGGCTTGTCTGTTCTTTTGTCGCTGCTCAAACCGCCTTTGAGCTTCTCTGAGGTTGGCTTTGGCGCTGCCTTCTTTTTGGGTGTATTGCTCAAGGGTGTTGGCGGATTCTGCACCTTCTTTTGCCAATGCCTGATATCTGGCAAGCTGCTGGCTGGCTAACTTTGCTTCGGCTGTGCTTGCTTCTATTTGCGCTCTGGCTTGGGCGATGTCTTCTAAGAGGCTACCGGTTTGGGCGTCCGCGAGGTCGGCTTCAGCTTGAGAAACGCGGGCTTGGGCTTGGCCAATTTCTTCTGGCCGAGAGCCCGATCGCAGTTGGGCGAGGTTGGCTTGGGCTTGGGCGACTTGGGCTTGAGCTTGGGCGATTTCTTCGGGCCTGGCTCCTGCTTGCAATTCGGCTAAGTGGGATTGAGCGCGGATCAGGTTGGCTTGGGATTGCCTCAAGTCAGCTTGGGCGCTGTCGCTTTTCATGCGGGCGATGGCTTGCCCTTTGTTTATGAAGTCCCCGGATTTGACAAAAATCTCCGTGACTAGCCCTTCTACTTCGGGTTTGATTTGTACCGAACGCTTGGCTTCTAAGCTGCTAACAAATTCGGAAGCATCTTCGACTGAGCTGGTTTTTACGGTGGCGAGCTTGACTGGTATGCCTTTGGGTTGGGCTGCTGCTGCCTGTTGCTGTGGGCGATTCTGACCCGATTGCCACGAGTACCAGCCGAAACCTGCTGCGCCTGTGGCGATCGCGATCGCGACAATTAGAGGCCAGCGCGATCGTGATTTAGCAATAGGTTCGGGGCGATCGACAACGGGGGTCAAATCCTGTGGTCGATCGCTGTCTGCATCGGTTGGGTGCTGTTCGGGTTTAGCAACCGGTTCGGGGCGATCGGCAACGGGGGTCAAATCCTGCGGTCGATCGCTGTGTGCATCTGTTGGGTGCAGTTCCGGTGTGGGAGATTTTTGCTTTTCAGCTTCAACGACGGATTCTGGGGATTTAGAATAACTCATTGGCAGCACCACTTAGATTTTTTTAACTTCTGACTGAGACTTGGGCGAAATCTTGGATTTTCCGGCGTTCCTCTCAAACATGGGGGAATAAGGACAAGGGATTTTAAAGATGATGGAATCGGGAAAGTCTCTTTTTAATGAGGTTGGGGTATGTGCAGGGCTTTAGTCCGATCGCAGTTAGCCCAGCCAGGGAGTGCTTCTTTTTAGGAAAGCTTCTTGTTATTTCTCAAAAGTTACGATGGCAGGGAAGATTGCACATCCTTCTTATGACTCACCTAAGTGGGTGAGTTGGAAGGATTTTCCCTTGGAGTCGGCGGATTCAGCGAAGGTTGGGGAGTCACGCACTCCGGCGATCGCGCTTTTTTCCTTGGCTAGTTGCTGAGTTAACCACTCTATCTCTGATGCCAGCACTGACTTGCAGCGATCGCGAGAGGCGAATTGATAGTCGTCGGTTAGTGGATATTCGCCCTTGAGGCTTTCGATGTAGTCTTGACGGGTGTAACAGGCTCGCAAGCGGTGTTCCAATAGCTTCAGCCGTTCTGCGGGTTCTAAGTCGCCAAAAAAGAAAAACTTGATTTGGAACCGGGAACCGCTGTTAACCCAGCTTTCTTGAGGGTGTTCGAGCATTTTTTGCCGCCAGAGTTCGCGCCCTTGGGTGGTAATTCCGTAGATTTTGCGCGGACAGCCCGCATCTCCGGCTTCTTCGGCAATTGTCGCAATCTGGCTTCGCTCTTCCAAGCGCTTCAGGAGTGGGTAAATCGCTCCATAGTTGACGCTGATGCAACTGCTCATAAACAGCTCCAGTTTTTGCTTTAGCCGATAGCCGTGCATGGGTTGCGACTGTAGCAGTCCAAGGGCTGATAATTCAAGCATTTATATCAATTTGATATTATAGTCTGGATTATATCACTATATCGGACTCAAGGGCGATCGGGTCAATAGCTAGTTTCCAAGAAAATCGAGAGTGATATACATATTTAATATTTTTTGTCAATACCCTTAAGATATATGATTTTAGGATCGAGAAAGGGCGATCGCTTTGTATTATAGAACACATTTCAGAGATCGGAAGAGTGTTAATTTAGCTCGATTTCGGTCAGAGAAACGGCAGCATCTCAGTTGTGTCAAAAGTGAGATGCCGCCTGGTCTTTGATGTCTCCGAAGTGCTTTAATAGACTCTGCTGAATAAGTCTGATTTCTGCCACCTATCTCTTCTTGGTAAGATGACCATAAATTTTATTGGTAGGGGTTGGTTGAATTTTTCAACCCTGACACACTTTAGTATTTATTGAAGATTGATTGCAGCCAATGTCTTTTTGTAGCTAATACTCCTATTATTTTTCTTAAGTATTGCTGCGAAAAAATGGTTGGGTTTGTTTCCAATTGCCCTGTTTGTAATCTACGGATATGTGAGATTTTCGCTCTTGGTTGAGGCATAAAAAAAAGCAACGCACCATACGGGTAGTTAAACCCAGATGTTTTTCCCTGCCCGCAATCATCCTCAAACATAAGTTTTAAGGAATACTTTCCCCGATTATATGCTATTAAGATGACACAAAGAGAGTGATTTATATTGCTCATCAAACCCAAGATTAACGCCCTGTAATCACTTGAAATAGCCATCCAAAAAGCATCACACTCAAGAAAATCACGCCTCCGACAATTAATATCAAACCCAACAGCAACGCCGCCACAAATAGCCAATCGGCTTTTTTGCCTTGTTCAGGGGAACCTAAATGAGTATCCAGCAATTCTATATTTTTGACATTAGCTTTCCAAGCAACATCCAACAAATCTCCGGCTACCGGTACAGTACCAGCCACTGTATCAAATACGATATTAGCTGCCATTTTTACTAAGGTCTCTTGAGGTACTCCCATTTGAGCGGATTTGAAGACAACATAGCCGGCAAAAATTGAACTGATTACATCGCCACCGCCCGGTATAAGTCCCAATATCGGATCGAGTCCGATGCGGTATTTTGTGCCGGGAATGGGAATTGCGTTGTCTAGTAAATGGCTGATTCGGCGGAGTCGGCGCAAGGATGCAACATGAGATGGGCTGGGAGTATTTGGGGAAGAATTTTGTATAGGAGAACGTGACATTTGATTGCTCTAGATTGCGATATTACTGCTAGTTTATGATATTTATTGAAGCATATTCTAGTTTGGTCTCTATGCCTCAAGCAAGATTTTTAGTAATTTTAGTCGATCGGCTTTGGTTTGTTTTTGAATGCACAGAAACCCGGTTTCTGTTCAAAACCGGGTTTCTTGCTTCTAGCTGGGGGCTTTTAGTTTAGCCTTTTTTATTTGTTGCCTTCAGTGAAGTCGGCGTCAATCACGTCGTCGCCGCCGCCAGTGGGGCCACCGTCTCCATAGCCACCGGGGCCACCAGGGCCGTCAGTTGGGCCGCCTGCTTGCTGGTACAGGTTGCTGCTGACAGCGTAGAATGCTTGCTGCAACTCTGTTGTTAGGGTTTTAATGCGATCGTCATCTTCACTCTCGATCGCGGATCGCAAGTCTTTAAGCAACCCTTCAATCTTAGTTTTGTCATCAGCGGGAACTTTATCGCCCAATTCTGCCAACTGCTTCTCGATTTGATAGGCTTGAGAATCAGCTTGGTTTTTGCGATCGATCCTTTCGCGACGCTCTTTGTCAGCAGAAGCATTGGATTCGGCTTCCTTCACCATGCGCTCGACTTCATTGCTGGGCAAAGTAGAAGCACCAGTAATGCTAATCGATTGCTCCTTGCCAGTACCTTTATCCTTAGCAGCTACATTCAAAATACCGTTAGCATCGATATCGAAAGTAACTTCAATTTGAGGTACGCCACGGGGGGCTGGAGGAACTCCATCTAAGCGGAAGGTTCCCAAATCCTTGTTATCATTCGCCATTTCCCGTTCGCCTTGCAAAACGTGAATTTCCACGTTTGTTTGGCCGTCTACAGCAGTCGAGAAAGTTTCCGACTTCTTGGTAGGAATAGTGGTGTTGCGGGGAATGATTTTGGTCATCACGCCACCCAAGGTTTCGACGCCGAGAGACAGCGGAGTAACGTCGAGCAACAGAATGTCTTTGACTTCGCCGGAAAGTACGCCGGCTTGAATTGCTGCACCGACTGCGACCACTTCGTCCGGGTTTACCGTTTGGTTGGGGTCTTTGCCAAGGAGTTTTTTGACCAGTTCTTGCACCGCAGGAATGCGCGTAGAACCACCAACTAAGACGACTTCATTAATTGCAGATTTGTCTAATTTGGCGTCGCGGATCGCATTTTCTACGGGGATGCGGGAGCGATCGATCAAATCTGAACAGAGTTCTTCAAACTTGCCCCGCGTCAAAGTCGTGTCCAAGTGTTTTGGCCCGTCTTGAGTCGCGGTAATAAACGGCAGGTTGATTTCTGCTTGGGTAACGCTCGAAAGCTCAATCTTGGCTTTTTCGGCTGCTTCCGTCAGGCGTTGCAATGCTTGTTTGTCTTTGCGGAGGTCAATTCCTTCGGCTTTTTGGAATTCGTTAGCGATGTAATCAACAATTTTTTTGTCGAAGTCGTCACCGCCGAGGTGAGTGTCTCCAGAAGTTGCTAGCACTTCAAATACGCCGTCGCCTACTTCGAGAATAGATACGTCGAAAGTACCGCCACCTAAGTCAAATACAAGGATGGTTTCGTTGCTCTTTTTATCTAACCCGTAAGCTAAAGCTGCTGCTGTAGGTTCGTTAATAATCCGCAGCACTTCTATACCGGCAATTTTTCCCGCGTCTTTAGTAGCTTGGCGCTGGGAGTCGTTAAAGTAAGCGGGAACAGTAATTACCGCTTGGGTAACAGTTTCGCCGAGGTATTTGCTGGCGTCTTCTACGAGTTTGCGGAGAACTTGTGCAGAAATTTCTTCGGGGGCAAATTGCTTGCCACGGGCGGGACAGTCTAGTTTGAGGCTGTTGCCGACTTTGAGAACTTTGTAGGAAACTTCAGTGGTTTCGTGGGTTACTTCATCAACCCGACGCCCGATAAACCGTTTTACTGAGTAAAAGGTGTTTTCGGCGTTCATCACGGCTTGACGCTTGGCGATTTGTCCGACAAGTTGATCGCCATTTTTAGCATATGCTACTACAGAAGGTGTGGTGCGACCCCCTTCGGCGTTGGCTATGACGGTGGGTTTGCCGCCTTCCATAACTGCGACGCAGGAGTTTGTCGTACCTAAGTCAATTCCAACTACTTTTCCCATAGGGGTGTTCCGGCTCCAATCTCTACAAAATTTTGGTTTTCTATCTGTGTGATAGTCTGGTTATTCAGGACTGCGATTTCACCTGTGGGGGGTGTACGGATAGTGAGTCCTGCTTTAATACAGTCTTAGATAGGTGCTTATCTCTATACTGCGGGTGGTTAGACCAGGCGATGAAGGCGTGTTTACCGAACCTTTTGGGGGACGGTTGCATTCATGAGGTTTGCACCGCTACAGTTGTTGACTGCTTTTCTTTACTCTTCCTAATGTACGGTGTGCGATTGATTCGGGTATTGTGGCAAACCGTATACGTTGTGTTGTGTTTGCCGTCTTTGTTGTATAAATTTTGTTTGGTTGGTAGGGGCGATCGGTTTTTTGGCTTCAAATCAGGTTTAATATCATTTCCGGTTACACTCATACATGATGTTGACGGTTGACGGTTGACGGTTGACGGTTGACAGTGAACAGTGAACAGCGAACTCGAATTTACTATTCCGATGCTAACTGATTTGATATAACATCAATTCTAAAAAGGGACAGGGCATTGCCCTGTCCCTACCCGTTTACTTCCAGGCTGTGCCTGGGAAAGAATATTTTATTGAGGGATATCCTCAAGTCCGCCTCCTGGGAATCTCGGAAAATTATTGAATTTTCCAGCTTTTTATTGCTATTTTTTACCGATCAGCAGAGCTGCCGGAAAGTAACTGAGAGCTTCACCAATTGCCAACGTACCGTTACTTTCTACCACCTGATTTGTAATTGCATCTTTCCAAACCGACGGCATTTGCTCGGACAATTTCAAATTAGTATCTTTCCAGACTTGTTTGCCGATCGGCATTTCTTCCGGTTTGACAATTCCCGTCAAAAACCGGGGAGCAATGACAATAACGGTAGTCTCTCCAAAGCTTCTGGCAAAGGCAACAACATTATCTTTAAAGGTGCCAACTGCTTCCAGGGGCAGATAATCGCCTGATTGAAAAACTTGCAAGTATTTTTTTCTCGCTTCTAACGCTCTTGCTGTCAAAAACAACTTAATTCTCGCGTCTTCCCGCGTCGCAATCAAATCTTCAACCATTTGCAAAATATCCGTCTGAGCTTGCTCTTTAATTTCCCGCAAAACCTCGATTCTGCGATCAAAATCAACGGGACGGCGGTTATCCGGATCGACGTGGCTTAAATCCCAGAATTCCGTCCCTTGATAAATGTCGGGAACGCCCGGAGCCGTGATTTTCAGCAGCGTTTGAGATAAAGAATTGAAAATTCCGTAATTAGCTACTTTTTTACAGAAAGGTGTAAATTTGTTGAGAAACTGATTTTGTTCCGAAGGTTCGAGAACGGTATCGACAAAGGTCATAAAACCAGCTTCGTAATCGTTATCCGGTCTCAGCCAAGCCGTATAAACTTTTGCTTCGCGGACAGCTTTAATCACATAATCTTTCAGGCGAGCGACATAATCAGTGTTTTCAATTCCCTCAAAGGGAAAACTGCCGAGCAGAGTTTGGTACAGGAAGTATTCGTCATTAGTATCTGGAACCATTCGATTCGCAAAGTTGACTTTCTTAGAAGAGTTTACCTCTCTCCAAGACCTGACTTGCTGTTCCCATTCATCGGGAATTTCTGACAAAACGTTTATTCTGGCTCGCACATCTTCGCCACGTTTGGTATCGTGGGTAGCTGTAGCATTCATTTTGTGTGGCCAAGCGACTTGCTGTTGTTTGTTGAACTCGTGAAAATCTCCCAGCGACACGCCGAACTGACTGGGATTTCCTCCCACTTCGTTGAGGGATAAAAGCCGATAGTAGACGTATAAAAGCGTGTCTTCAACGCCTTTTGCCATTAATGGGCCTGTCAACTGCTGGAGTTTCATGACAAAGTGCCGGCGCTGCTCTTTTTGTTCTGGTGTTAGAGTTTCTTCTTCTTCGAGCAACAGCACCGTTTCGATAAAATTAAGTTCCTTGAGGAGTCGCGGTACTTGTTCTTTGGCATGGGCGATCGCATATTTTACGTAAGTGCGATCGGACTCTCTCAAACCATCTTGATTGATGTAAGTTCGGTAGACTGGAAAAATCGTCAAAACAGCCGCCAATGCTTTTTCCAAACCGGGACGAGTAAAGTCATTTCCCTGTCTGGATTGACCCGATATATTCTTCAAAAGTTGAGCTAGATTGTCTACATCTCCCGCCAAGTTTTTCTCAACAATCAGCCCTTTTTTATCTAAAAACAACTGTTCGTAGGGAACGGTTAAGCGAGTAAATCTCTGATATATTTCGCTAAATTGCTGCTCGCGATCGCACCGACAAAAAACGCCGTTTACGTAATTCAAAAAGTCGTAGCCGCTAGTTCCCTCAATCGGCCAATATGACGGTAAGTCTTCTTCGTGTTCCAGAATTTTCTCAACAGTAATATAAGTATCTCCGACTTTCTCCCGGAGCCGTTTCAAATATTCTGTGGGGTCGTACAGTCCGTCGATGTGGTCGATTCTCAATCCGGTAAACTTTCCCTCATCAACCATGTCGAATATCAGAGCATGGTTTTTGTGAAAAACTTTAATCTCTTCAACTTTTACCGAAATAAGTTCGTTGACCGTAAAAAACCTTCTGTAGTTAATTTCTTCTGCCCCCACTTTCCAGAAAGCCAGACGGTAAAACTGCTCGGAAAGCAATTCGTCTAGCAAATTAAAGCTTTCGGCATTTCCCTTTTCTCCGTTAAAAACTTTGATATTTTCATCGATGAATTCCTGTACAAGGGGATTTTGATTGTAGAGTTCCCACAGCAGTCCTTTGACAAAAGCTATCTGATCGTATCGGGTTTTACCTTTAGTTTCTGAAGGTGTATTTTTAATCAAA
Organism: Microcoleus sp. N9_B4; assembly: GCF_036701635.1. NCBI lineage: Bacteria > Bacillati > Cyanobacteriota > Cyanophyceae > Oscillatoriales > Microcoleaceae > Microcoleus > Microcoleus sp. N9_B4. The sequence continues at coordinate 89,873 of NZ_JAUBRC010000007.1, forward strand.
TAAAGAATTCCTAAAAACTTGATAAAATCTGGATGGCGTCTGCCTAATTCTCTGGCTAAATGCCCCAAATTCTGACTGATAAATTTAGCATAAGATTCAATTCTTACTGGCAATTGTAAGCTATAATAATTGATAGTCAGCCCAATTTCGCTGTATTTGAGTTGAATCTCGCCATTTTCCAGACACTCTCCATAAAAATTGCCCAGCAGTGGAGCCAGCACTCGACCCCTTAGATGTTCGTAAGCATGATTCCATTCAATATCGAAGTAATCGAAATAGTCGGAATCTGGCCCGTGTTCCAATACGTCTAACAGCAGCAAATTTTGAGTGTCGTAAGCCATGTGGTTGGGGACAATATCTTGCAGCCATCCCATGTTCCGTTTCTTGATTTCGTAGGTGAGGGATTCAAAATTTTCTGATGTTCCCAAATCGGGATTGAGCTGATTTGAGTCAACGACATCGTATCCGTGAGAGCTGCCTTTTCTGGCTTTAAATATGGGTGAAGCGTAAAGGTCGGTAATTCCTAAATCTTCTAGATAGCTAAGGATTTGTTTGGCGGCTTCAAAGTTAAAACCTCCATGAAATTGAATCCGATAAGTTGTTGTGGGAATTCTCATCATGTTAATTGTACTCCAGGTTTTTTAGGGTTTTCTCTTTTAATATATGAGGCAGAGCCTCCTGAACTGCATTCCCAGGCTATGCCTGGGAATGAGAGAGGCTCTGCCTCCCGTTTCTTGTTCCTAGGCTCTGCCTAGGAACGCCTGTATTTGAGGCTCTGCCTCGACTTTTAATTATTCTAATTCGTAGAGTGCGAAACTGTGCGGTTTAACGGTCAATTTTTGCTCTGAAGTTATCTTTTCAGGCAAGCTAGAACCTGAACCCATCCATTTTACATCAGCAGAATCTAAAATTTTGTGACCGTTGCCTTGGGGAAGTGTAGCCGTAAAAGCTACATCTTGCGTGTTGAAGTTTAGAATGCAGAATATCTGGCTGTCATCTGTCCAGCGACGTAGAAATAAGATTTTTTCCGCTTCAATGCTGGATACTTCTAGACTGTTTTTGTCGAGTTTTTTAAGGGCTGGTATTGTCCGCCGCAGTTGAATCAAATGTTGGTGCCATTCCCAAAGGATTTTGTGTTTGCCTTCGGTTTGTTTTTCCCAGTTTAACTTACACTTATCGAAAGTCTCAGGACTCTGGGGGTCGTGAAACTCGCCTCGGCCTTCAAAGATTTTAAATTCTTGTTGTTTGTCTTTGCGGATAGCTTCAATTAAGTTTTCGTCCGAGTGGGAAACGAAGTAAAAAAACGGTGTTTCTTCTCCGTATTCTTCTCCCATAAAAAAGAAGGGAATGTAGGGAGAAATTAAGACTGTGCCGGCTGCCAGTTTCAATCCTTCAAAATCAACTATTTTCGAGAGTCTGTCTCCCAAAATGCGGTTGCCGATTTGGTCGTGGGTTTGGGCAAACACCACAAATTTATGACCCGGTTCCTCCTTAACAGAATTGCCGTGTTTCCGCTTTCTGTGGGGGGCGTACTGGCCGGAGTAAACAAAGCTTTCTTTGAATGCTTTTTGTAAGTGTTCGCACTTGCCGAAATCTTGGTAGTATCGGTCGTTTTCTCCGGTGAGCAAGGCGTGCAGTGCGTGGTGAAAATCATCGCACCATTGGGCGTCTAATCCGAAGCCACCGAGTTCTTTAGAACGTATTGTGCGGACATCATTTAAGTCACTTTCGGCTATTAAGTAAAGTTGCCGTCCTAGTTCTTGGGAAATATCGGCTGTGGCATCGGATAGTTCTTGTAAAAAAGGTCTGGCACCTACTTCAAATATTGCTTGAATTGCATCTAATCTCAGGGCATCGATGTGATAGTCTCGAAACCAGTAGAGGGCGTTTTCAATAAAGTAGTTACGCACGCCGTCGCTGTAGGCATCGTCGAAGTTGAGGGGGTCTCCCCAAATTGAGCCGTATTTTGATGTAAAGTAGGGGCCGAAGTCCCTGAGATAATTTCCTTCGGGGCCGAGGTGGTTGTAAACTACATCGAGAATTACTGAAATGCCGTGTTCGTGGCAGGCGTTGACGAGTGTTTTGAAGCCTTCGGGGCCGCCGTAGGAGTTTTGAACAGCGTAGGGATATACGCCGTCATATCCCCAGTTTCGCTCGCCGGGGAATTGGGCTACTGGCATTATTTCGATGGCGTTGATTCCCAATTCTTTAAGTTGTTTGAGCTGGGGAATTATTGCTTCAAATGTTCCGGCTTGGGTGAATGTGCCGACGTGCAGTTCGTAAATAATCATTTCGGCTAGCGGCACGCCTTGCCAATTTGTGTCAGTCCAAGTAAAGATATTTTCATCTATTACTTGCGACGGAGCGTGTACGCCTTGGGGTTGATATTTTGAGGCTGGGTCTGGTCGGTCGGTTTTCCCTTCGATTTGGTAAGTGTAAAGGGTTCCTGGTTCGATGTCTGTAGCTGTGGTTTGCCAATAACCTTCGGCAGATTGTTGCAGGGGTATCAGGCGTTGTTTTGGGGAAACAATTTGGACTGCGATTTGTTTGAGGGTGGGCGCCCAAACGGTAAATTCACATTGGTTATTGCCGAGGTAATTTGCTCCTATCTTCACTTTGAGCTGTTCTCCTTATAAAATAGGTTTGTAGTTCGATCGCCCGACGCGCTATCAAATGCTTGCCCTTAACGTTCAGCGCCTGTTTAGACGGTAATATTACTTAATATAACAAACAACTAACTTTAGACAGAGGCATCAAAGGCTAAAATCGTGTAACGGGCAAAAGTAGCTGTTAGTTATGTCTAAATTAGAGCATGAATCGGCACGGGGGCGATCGCCAAATTAACGACCTGCAAGGGTTGATATTTCTAGTTGAGATCATGTCGAAAATCTACCTAAAGGTAGGTAAAAAATCAGTGCGAGTGTGGATTTTATGGTTATGGCTTTTGGACGGGAAATCTGCTGCAATCTCGACTCGGCGGAGTCTCGCGAGTGGCTGGTCACAAACGGGATCGGCGGTTACGCTAGCGGGACGATCGCAAATCTCCTCACCCGCCGCTATCACGGCTTGCTGGTAGCCGCCCTCAAACCCCCGCTGGGACGCACCTTGATGCTCGCCAAGCTGGACGAGACGGCTGTGTATCACGATCGCGCCTATCCGCTTTATACAAACCGCTGGGCCGACGCGACGATGGAACCCCACGGCTACAACTACATCGAAAGCTTTCACCTCGAAGGCACGACGCCTGTTTGGAGGTTTGCTCTCGCCGACGCTATCCTGGAAAAGCGGATTTGGATGCAGCAAGGTGCTAACACAACATATATTCAATACCGCTTGCACCGCGCCTCACAACCGATCGCCCTCGCTGTCAAAGCCCTGATCAACTATCGCGACTACCACCACACCACAAGCGCCGGCGACTGGCAGATGAGCCTACAAACCTTGGAACGCGGGGTTTGCGTGACGGCATTTCCCAAGTCTGCACCCCTGTACCTGCTGACGGATGCCGCACCAGAGGCACAATTTCGAGTCTCTGCGTCTTTATACAATTGGTACTACGGATTTGATTTGGCAGCCGAAAAGCGGCGCGGATTGGACTGCAGCGAGGATCACTTGCACGCGGCGACTTTTCACATGACGATCGCACCGGGAAGTTCTCTGACATTGATAGCCAGCACGGAGAAAAATACCGAACTCAACGGCGGTACAGCTTTAGAATGGCGTCGCACTTATGACCAACAACTGCTGCAAAACTGGTCAAAAGTTAGCGAATCTCCCGACTGGATCAATCAGTTAGTGCTCGCCGCCGACCAATTTATCGTCAGCCGCCCCCTACCGGAGGAAACCGAAGGCAAAACGATTATCGCCGGATATCCCTGGTTCAGCGACTGGGGCCGCGACACGACGATCGCCCTACCCGGCCTCACAATCTGTACCGGGCGATGGGAAATTGCGCGATCGATTTTGCGGACTTTTGCGCGGTATGTCGATCGGGGGATGCTGCCGAACCGCTTCCCGGATGCGGGCGGCGCACCGGAATACAACACCGCAGACGCCACTCTGTGGTACTTTGAGGCAATTCGCGCTTATATCGATGCCACCGGGGACGAGGAACTTTTGAGCGAACTCTGGCCTGCTTTATGTGAGATTGTTGATTGGCACATACAGGGAACTCGGTATAATATTCGCGTCGATCCCGATGACGGTTTAATCTACGCCGGCGAGAAGGGCATGCAACTGACTTGGATGGATGCGAAAATCGGGGATTGGGTGGTGACGCCTCGGATTGGTAAGCCGATCGAACTCAGCGCGCTTTGGTACAATGCTATACAAGCTATGGCAAGTTTTGCTCGAAAATTGGGCAAGCCTCACAATGAATACCAGCAATTGGGCGATCGAACAGCCGCCGGATTCCCTCGCTTCTGGAACGCCTCAACCGGTTACTGTTACGACGTTCTCGACGGCCCAGACGGACACGATGCCTCGCTGCGGCCCAACCAAATATTCACCGTATCCCTGCCCCTAGACTCGATTCCTCCTCACTCCGCCAACTCCTTGTCAGCGGGGATGCGCCAGGAAACCCGCTATACACCGTTACTGACGCCCATCCAGCAGCGTGGCGTGGTGGACGCCTGCGCTCAACAGTTGCTCACTTCTGTCGGCCTCCGCAGCCTCTCGCCGCAGCACCCGCAGTATCGCGGCGCATACGGAGGCGACCAATTGCAGCGCGACAGCGCCTACCACCAGGGAACAGTTTGGGGCTGGCTGATTGGCCCGTTTGTCTTGGCGCACTTACACGTATACAAAGACCCAGCACAAGCGATGGAATTCCTCGAACCGATGGCACATCATATAACAGCCGATGGAGTTGGCAGTCTGGGCGAAATTTTTGAGGGTGACGCCCCCCACTCGCCGCGAGGCTGCACGGCTCAAGCTTGGACTGTGGCTGAGGTGCTGCGGGCTTGGTTGGCAATTAATACTGTGGGTGTTTAAATGGGGAATGTTATCTTTGGGTGAAAAAGAGATTTATGGCATTATTATTAGCGGGCGATATTGGCGGAACTAAGACTATTTTGCGATTGGTGGAAAGGACTGTTAACGGTGACATGAAAGCTCTTTACGAGTTCCGCTATCCCAGCGGAGAGTTTCCCGATTTAGTACCGATGGTGCAGCAGTTTTTGACGGAAGCTGCTATGAAATTGGATTTTGCGCCATTGCCTGAAAAAGCTTGTTTTGCGATCGCAGGCCCGGTGGTTAATAACACTGCAAAACTGACTAATTTGCCTTGGATGCTGGATGCGAAGCGTCTGGAACAAGAATTAGGAATATCCCGCGTCAGTTTAATTAATGATTTTGTTGCGGTTGGCTACGGCGTGTGGGGTTTGGATGCTAAAGATTTGCACATTTTGCAAGTCGGAAAACCCCGCCAACACGATCCAATTGCTGTTATTGGTGCGGGTACTGGTTTGGGAAATTGTTTTGGAATTCCGGAGGCAAATGGCATCAGGGTATTTTCTTCGGAAGGGGGACACGGTGACTTTGCTCCTCGTTCGGAGTTGGAGTTTGAATTGCTGAAATATTTGTTAGCAAAACACGACATTCAAAGGATATCGATTGAGCGTGTGGTTTCGGGACAAGGGATTGTTTCAATTTACCAGTTTTTGCGGGACAGAAAGTTTGCTCCTGAATCGTCGGAGGTAGGGGAAGTTATCAAAAAATGGGAGTCAGAAATCGGTAAAACTGAAAAGACTGTCGATCCGGGGGCGACAATTGCACAGGCGGCCCTCAAAAAGTGCGATCGGCTTTCCGAACAAACAATGCAAATGTTTGTAGAAGCTTACGGTGCAGTGGCGGGAAATCTGGCTGTGACACTGTTACCTTACGGCGGTTTGTACGTAGCTGGCGGCATTGCTGCTAAGATTTTGCCGCTGATTGAAGAAGGGGGTTTTATGCGAGCTTTTACGCACAAAGGCCGGATGGATTCGCTGTTAGAAATGATGCCAGTTCGATTGGTTTTGAATCCCAATGTAGGGTTAATTGGTGCGGCTGTTTGTGCGGCCGGTCTTTAGTTAATAATTGTAGGGTGCGTCAGCTTTAAGCTTATAAATCTTTGAAAAAATAATGCTCTGCTGACGCACCCTACTTAGCTATAGTTATGTCATCTTCAAAATCTTCTCAGCAGCACCTTCAGACACCGGCATCACCGATAACCGATTGCCTTTCCTCACCAGCAAAATCTCATCAGCGCTAAACTTTTGTTTCAGTTCATCCAAAGATATTAACTTAGCAAATTCCTCAACAAACTCAACTCTCACAGTTTGCCAGCGAGGAGCATCAAACTGCGATTTAGCATCATAATATTCGCTATTCATATCGAACTGACTCGGATCAGCAATCCCTGTTTCCACGACGCGCACTAACCCGACAATACCGGGAAATTTAGTATTAGAATGGTAAAAAAATACTAAGTCTCCCCGACTCATTTTTCGCATAAAATTGCGTGCTTGATAATTGCGAACGCCATCCCAAATGGACGTGCGATCGCCCTTCAAGTCCGCAATACTGTAAACATCCGGTTCCGACTTCATCAGCCAATAATTCATAGAATATCTTTCCGCTTCTGCAACCACAGAGTCAACATCAAATAAACAAAAATATGCACGCATAAAATACCCCAGTTCAAACCCAAATTTTCCCATGTTGGATCGTAAACAGGAGTAGGCTCAAACGGCTGAGGAAGTATGCTGCCGTCCGGTAATCTAGTAGGTGCGGGGACCATCCCATTCACATTAACTAAAGAGCCGTAAGCACCCACAGACCAGCGGCTTAACATCAGCCAAGAAAACTTGCTCGCCGCGCCTTCCATCTTAAACAAAACTCCCGAAAAAATAATCTGAGGCAGCAATAATAGAGGCAAAGCGCTGTTAGCTTGAGAGCTATTTTTAACAATCGCAGAAACGACTAATCCGAGACTTATGCAGCTCATCAAAGTTAGGAATGTGGTAATACCTGCTCCCACAGGCCAGGAAATAAAACTCGGTTCGGGGGATTTAAACGCACTCAGAATAACTCCTACCATTAACAGCGTTTGCAATACTGCCAAACCGGAAAGTATAAAAAGTTTTGAACCTAAATAAGCAAACAATCCTAAGTTGACCAAACGTTCGCGCAAATAAATAGCTGATTCTTTAACAATTTCTTGCAGAGAAGTTGCCAGTCCTACCCAAATCGCCGCGCAGGTAAATACAAATAAAACTCGCAACGCCAAAGGTGCTAAAGTTGCCTCCGGCGCTCCAATTAACGGGTCTTTATCTCTGACGGCCAGCCGTAGCAAACTAATGCCTATCGGAGCCGTTAAAAGAGCTAAACTTAAGTTAACTAAGTCGCGGGAAACGAGTTGAAAATAGCGCTGGGCAAGCAAAACGAGTTGTTTTACAAAAGATTGAAATTTGGGTGCAGAAGGTGCTGAAGGCGTTTTTGCATTAGCGTTGCCTGTGCTGAAGTGGTTGACAATATAGCGCTGATAGTAGGGAGATTTATTAAACTTTTCTGCCCAGCTTTGAACGTTGGTTTCTCCTGTTTCTAATTCGTTGTAAATGTCTGCAAAATCACTTGTTTTGACATCGAAAAAATCGAGCGCTTCCGCAGGCGGGCCGAAGTAACAGAGGCGTCCGCCGCGACCCATAAAAACAATACGATCGCACATCGTGATATTTGCCGTCGCGTGAGTCACCAGAATCACCGTCCGGCCTTGGTTTGCCAACTTTCGCAGCAGTTGCATCATCTTCTTATCCAAACCCGGATCGAGTCCTGAAGTCGGTTCGTCTAAAAAGAAAAGTTTCGGGTCTGCTAACAGTTCAACTCCAATACTGACCCGCTTCCGCTGTCCGCCGCTAAGTTGTTTTACTAAAGCCTTGCGACGGTGAGTCATTTCAATATCTTCTAAAGTTCTGGCGACTACCTGATTGACATCTGTATCGGGAGGTAAGCGCAATTTAGCTGCATAACTCAAGACTTCTTCTACTGTCAAATCTGCGTGCACAATATCATCTTGAGGCACGTAACCGATTTGATTGCGGTAAATATTGAAGTTTTGGCGCAGGTTGTCGCCATTGAGAAACACAGCGCCGTTAGTAGTTTTTTCGATGCCTAAAAGCGTCCGCATTAAAGTAGATTTGCCAGCGCCGCTACCGCCGACTAAAGCCACAAACTGCCCCGGTTCGATCGCCAAAGTGATGTTATCCAAACGCTTCGGAATCACCAGACTGTCAGCATCCAAACGAATTTGATTGCCTCGGTCTTGCATTTGTAACTCACCGCTGCGGTAAGTTAGAGTAAACGGGCCGATCCGAATTGCATCTCCCTCGGACAACTGTACAGAATTTGTCACTCGCTGACCATTAACAAAAACCCCGTTAACGCTGTGGTCTCGCAAAATATAATTGCCGCGACTGTCTTGGTCGATTGTGGCGTGGCGTCTAGAAACAAGCGGCGCATCTAATTGCAGCGAAGCGTTTGGATCGCGACCCAACAAAACCGACCGATTCTTAAGAAGAATTGACTGCTTGCTAGGGACAGCAACCTGATTCGCCAGCGGATTAAAATAAGTCAGCAAAACTTGATTTTGAGGATCTAGACCGATTTTAATTTCTGTGCCGTTTTTCAGACAATAACCGTCATTGGGAGTGATGCGAGTGCGATCGACAAATAAGCCATTAGTGCTCGGCCGCTGCCCGTCACCGTCGTAAATCCAGTAATTATCCCCAATTTGGCGCAAAACACCGTGAACGCCGGAAACTGCCCGCCAAGCATCGGGAATGACTAAATCGGCACGAGTGCGATCGCGCCCCAATACGTGCTGCTGCTGTTTTAACTCTAACTGTAAAACCTCCCCTTGATTGCTTAATACTATATAAGGTCGATCGCTTAAAGCAGTCAGTTGTCCTATATTGCCTGTCATACTTCAATCGCGGTTTTTGCACTCACTTTGTCAGCATATCAAAAAGTGGAAGTCATTAGTCATTAGTCATTAGTCATTAGTCATTAGTCAACAGTCAACCGTCAACCGTCAACCGTCAACCGTCATTTTACCAACAACCGACAAACTGCGAAGCCGATTAATTGCCGCCGCCAATTCAAACCGTCGAAAAATGGCAAAATCCCCTTCAGGAAAAGGCGATAAAATATCCATCCCCTGCGCGTCAATATCTGCCATCACCAAATCTATGATTTCCGACAAAGTGCGTTTCCCGTCCATGTATTGCTGCTTAGCATAAACCATTGCCGCAGCGATCGCCCTTAACTGTCCGCTGTCCACAATTTGCTCAACAGAACCCAAATCAATATCCTCAGTTCCGAAAGCCAATTCATCAACATCCCGCACCTTCACCCGCACATCTCGCCGTCCCCGACTCGGATCTAAACTAGCAGGAATCGGCACTCTTGAAGTAATATTACCAAAATTTTCTCCCCCTTCAGCAGCGCGGCTAATAGAGTAATTTTTAGCAATTTCTTTAGCTTTTTTCGTCACATTATATGCTTTAAAATTATCCAGTGCAATCACAGTATCCGCCACATCAAAATAATCGCCGCTTCCGCCCATGACTAAAATAGTCGATACGCCATAATCCGCATACAATTGTCTCACTTTATCAATAAACGGCGTAATCGGTTCCTTATCCTTAGCGATGAGTTCCTGCATTCGGCGATCGCGAATCATAAAATTCGTCGCCGCCGTATCCTCATCCACCAATAAAACAGGCACTAAATCCTCTTCATAAATTAATCCGTGTATCCGTGTCAAAATCCGTGTCGTGCCTTCCTTCTTCCTTCTCCCCACTTCCAAAGCCTCAATAATATTAGCAGCTTGCGACGTACTACCGCTCGCATTTTCAGTATAAAATTGTGCAGTATCTCTACCTTGCGGCAAGTGGTTAATAAAAGGCGAAATATCAACTCCCGCCACACTTCTGCCATCTTCTGCTCTAATTTTAACCGCCGCCGGATTAGTCACCACAAATTCCCTACCATCTCCCGGAATTCGGTTGTAAACTCCCAACTCGATCGCCCTGAGTAAAGTTGATTTGCCGTGATAGCCGCCCCCAACAATCAAAGTAATGCCAGCCGGAATACCCATACCCGAAATCAAACCGCGATTGGGACAATTAAACTCAACTTTTAACGACGGCGGCGATTGAAAAGCCACAGCATTATTTAACAAAGGGCGATGGTCAACACCGCTGCGGCGGGGTAAAATAGAACCGTCAGCAACAAACGCAACTAATCCTTTTTCAGCTAACTGCTGCCGCAGCCAGTCAGCATCTTCTACAGTTTCAACGTGACGGCGACATTCCGCAGCATTTAAGTTAGCATACTTCAGAGATTTACTGACAATTTGCGGAATATCTTCGCACAGCATTTCAGCAGCTTGTCGCCCTAAGATACTGCGTCCGCCCGCTGGAAGTCCGACGGCAAATCGCAGTTCTACCCCCCCTAATTCCCCCCCTTGGTAAGGGGGGGATATAGAGATTTTCTCCCCCCCTTGGTAAGGGGGGGTTGGGGGGGTAATAAATGCGGAAGTGCGCTCTAAAACTTCTTGTCCGAAGCGAGTCACTGCAATCATACCACTTTTCCCAGTGCCGCGCTTGCTGCTGATGCTGTGTGCTGCTTGGTCAAACTGGCGAGTTAGGTAATCTCGCAAGGCTATTTCTCGACTGCGAGAATTGAAAAGTTCGCGGGGAATTTGAGCAATGTTTGGCGGAACTCTGACTCTAAATTTACTGGGAGAAGCAAACGGATCTCCCTGCACGTAATCAATTATTAATCTAAATTCTGAAAAATCGTAACTACCTTGAATGTCTTTGTATGCTTTGTAGCCTCGATTGTCTAGTTGCAGTAAATGCCGTTGCAGTATTTCTTTGTTAGTCATTTATTATTTGTTATTTGTTATTAGTTATTTGTTATTAGTTATTTGTTATTTAGCTGGTTTTAGCTGGTTCCTAGGCTCGGCCTAGGAACCGATTTGTAGAGGCTCTGCCTCGCTTGCTTTGCGTGGGAAAATTGGAGGTCGAGCCTCCGGATATGCGTTACCAGGCAGAGCCTGGTAACGAGTAGAATTACTGATTACCAATTACCTAATTTCCAATAATTTAGCCACGGCATTAACAACAATTTGAGCAGAACCGGCGAAAAAAGGTCGATCGATAGTTGCTAATGTATCGCTAGATTGGTGATAATGGGGCGATCGCAAATTTGCAGTATCCGTCACCAACACAGCACCAATTCCTTTATACCAGAAAGGCGCGTGGTCGCTACGTAAAACATCGGGAGTCAGCAACCCTTTCAGGGGAACAGGCAGCGCCACCACCGGCGGTAAATCGGCTTTTCCAGACTCCGCAAAACTTTTCAATAGCAGCGGATGTTCCGCATCCCCAATCACAGCGATAAACTCGCCTTTGTCGGGAGATTTTACCCCCGATGCTTCTAGAAAAGGTTGCGCTGTCAATCCTTCGGGATATTGCTGGCATCCGGGCGTGCGGCAGGCATAACCTACCATATCCAGGACGATCGCTCCCTGCAAATTTTTTAACCGCGCCTCGCTACCTGTAAATGCTAAACTGCCTAAAAGTCCGAGTTCTTCCCGGTCGAAAAATGCTACTTGCAATGTCCGAGGCGTGGGGCGAGAACCCAGCAATCTTGCTACTTCTAAAACTACTGCAACTCCCGTCGCATTATCGTCAGCGCCTGGGGAGTTTGGTACAGTATCGTAGTGTGCTGCCACTAAAATTGCCCCGGCGTTTGAGTCAGTACCTGTTCTCTCAGCGAAGACGTTGATTCCGCGATCGAACCGCTGCAAATCTGCGGAAAATCCTAATGTTTGCAATTGCTGAGAAATGTAGTCTCTAGTAAAAGAGCGAGAGCGTTCTCCATCGCGTTCTCCTGCTAAAGTCTCGACGTGTTTCCACAACCGGGACTGGTCAATTTGGGGCAGATCAACTGCATTTTTTTCAGCAGGAAGCGGTAAGGGAGACGGGTTTTGGGAAGTGTGGATATTGCGATCGATTGAAACTTCCGGTACAGCCGACAACCGCTGCCACGAGTCAGAACCCCAGCCGACAGCCGTCACCGCAACCAGAATAAATAGCGCTATCCAAATCAATTGTTTCATCAGTAAGTCTATTTGAGATGTTAGACAGGGCTTACGCACTCCTCGCTCTCATAAACCGGGTTTTTTAGCGGAAGCGAGGGCTGCAACAAAGTTTTTTTGTAAAAACCGGTTGATGCGCCCAGAACAGTTATATTTTAGATTTTAGATTGACACCAGAGTTAAAAATAAACCTGTTTCAAAAAATGAAACTCAAAAATTTTAAAATTAACTGCGCCCGAGGCATTTTTGTATTTTTTATCTAATAAAAAAGCAGGTCAAAGCCTTGGGATGTTGCCGTCGAATCTGTGTTGCTTATTGGAGCGTTCGACGGCGACATTCAAATCACTAATTTATCTTGAAATTTTACAAGTCAAAACTACTTTTTTTCCCACTCAATCTCCTTATTCTCCAATATCAACCCGCTGCTGCTTGGAACAGCGTAAGGAATAGTTGTTGCAGAAAATTTGACTATTTGAGTTGGTTGTTGAAACCACTCGGAATAACTCGGATTTAGTTGGTCATAGAGTGCTTTTAAAGCTTGGATTTCTGCCTCTAGCTGCGCTGCTGCTTGATTGATTCTGCGAGCTTGTGTTTGCAAGCGCTTTTCCCCGGTTTGAACTTTGTTTTCTAGTTCTTGCCAGTGCTCTCCGGCCAGCAATTTTTCTAGTTCACCTTGCTTGTAATTGAGTAAAGCCTGTTTTTGTTGCAGTTGCTTTTCAATATTTTTAGTCTCTCGGTCAATTTCCTGGATTTGCTGCAACCACTGCTCCCCAAAAGCAGCAGTTTGCTGGTGGAACTCGGCAATGGCTTCAGGAGTATTATTTTTGGGAAAACTGACTGCCACTCGGCACTCTGAGCGCTCTACGCCAAGTTTTTCCCGCGACTCTTGCAGGGCGGTAACTTCTGCTTGCAGCGCGCGGACTTCTTTTTGGAGTTCTGGGATGGTCTGACTCATGGGTTCAATTAGTGGACCTCTGCATGGATTTTAAGCTAATTGTTTATTTTTCTAACAAATCCCGGTCGCCTGCTTGCGGGAATTATCTAATTTTAGCGCGCTTCCACCCGGTGTCTAGGCAGAATGGCGGATAATTTGTGGCACAATGGCTGATGACACATTTTAAATTAAGATTAAAATTGTAATTAGTTATAAACCCAAGTTATTAGCTGGGTAAAATTTAATTTACAAGTCCACATAAATTAAGGTTGGGTGGGTTTTCCTATGGCAGAGCAAGTTTTGCTAGAATTTTTAACATTTATGATTGCCATAAAAAGATTTATTTATAATTAGGAACAAGAGCAAATGAAAATAATTTTTCAATTAATGTTAGGATATTTCGCGGTTGCTATTTTTGGTGCGGAATGTGGCATAAATCCAAAAATATTACCGACAAGTCTAGGAGATGGGCATGGCACTCGCCCTGTAGAAGAGATTTTGATTCGGTCTCAGAAACATAGCTATTTGCGATCGGGATCTCGCCCCCTTACTTCTGCAAGCGCCGCCTTATTTTTGGATAAATTATCCCAAATAGAGCCAGTAAAATTACCGACTCACAATTATATACAAGCTCAGGAAAGTCCTATAAAAGAACCTACTCTTAGGTTAACACTAATCGGTTCTTCTCTGGTTTTTATTTGTTTAGTAATCTCATTATTGATCAGGGGGGAGACAGTAAATAGCTTATCCAAGACGATGAGGTTAATTAAGCCGAAGTTTGAAACAGAGAATGACAAGCTACCAAAAGGAGAAAAAGTGTTGTATCCAAAAAAAGAACAGGATATCTGGCATACTATTGCCCAAATGACTCAGGATTTGCAGCAAACTGCTGAATATGCCCTGGATATTTGCGAGGAAATGAACGTCTCGATAATTGCGACCACTCCCGGCGGTCATATCCTGTCGTTAAACCAAGTTACCTGTCAACTTCTGGGATACTCTAAAAAAGAGTTGTTAGGCAAACCAATAGCCGGACTTTTTAAGAACAGTGAATCACCAGCCCCGGAATTAGAGTTAGCAAGTTTAACAGCCGAAGGTTCTGTCCGCAACGTCGAAAAAGTCTACATTTCTAAACACCGAAAAAAAATAATTGTACAGCTTTCTATTTCAATTATTCGCGACGCTCAAGGCAAGGTCAGCGGCAAGTTATATATAGCACAAGATATTACCGATAGCAAGCGGGCTGAAAGAAATTTGCGGCGCAGTGAAAAAAAGTTTCGCCAACTGATAGAAACTGTGAATGCTGTGGCATTTATCTATCACCGCAGACAGTTCCGCTATGTTAATGCTCAGACAGAAGCTCTGACAGGATATACTCGCGAAGAATTACTAGCATTGGATTTATACGACTTAATTCATATAGATTTTATAGAAATAGTTAAACAATGGGGTAAATCCAGCCATGCGCGCTCAACAGCAGGCTCTAAATATGAATTAGTAATAGTCACGAAAACTGGAGAAATGCGCTGGATTGAAGCAACTGTAGATATTATAAAATTTGAAAAAAAAGCCTCAATCTTAATCACAGCATTTGACATCAGCGATCGCAAATTAGCAAAGTTAAAACTAGAAACATCTCTTTCATTGCTTCAAGCAACCATTGAATCTACTGCTGACGGTATTCTGGCGGTTGACAGTGGAGGCACAGTGCTCACCTTTAACCGCAAGTTTGCCGAAATGTGGCAGTTGCCGGATTTCCTGCTGGATTCGAGGGATAACAAGCAAATTTTGGGGTTTGGAATCAACCAGTTAAAATACCCGGAAATATTTCTCAACCGTGCTAAAGAATTGTCCGATAACCCCGCAGCAGAAAGTTACGATATCATCGAGTTGACAGATGGCAGAATCTTTGAGCGCTACTCGTTGCCCCAGCGCACGGGAGGCAAAATTACTGGTCGAGTATTCAGCTTTCGGGATGTAACGGAACGGGTGCAATCCGAAGAAAAACTACGCAAAAGTGAAGAACGCTTTCACCTGCTGACGCGGGCGACAAATGATGCCGTGTGGGATTTTGATTTGTTAAAAAATGAGTATTGGTTGAGCGCAGAATTTGAAAAAGTTTTTGGATACAAACTCAACGAAACTCAGACGATAGAATTAGAATCTTGGTGGCTAAATATTCATCCCGAAGAACGGGAAAAAGTGATGTTAAGCTTCAACGAAACAATGAAGTCAGACGCTCAATGTTGGTCGGAAGAATACAGTTTTCACCGGGCAGACGGGGGATATGTTTTTGTGCTCGATCGCGGCTATATCATCCGCAATGAAGGTGGCAAAGCAGTAAGGGCGATCGGTACGATGATGGATATCACTCAGCGCAAGCAAGCTGAAGAAATTATTCGCTATCAAGCTGTTTATGACCAACTCACCGGTTTACCGAACCGGATACTTTTTAACGAGCGGTTGCTGGCTTCCTTAAAACAAGCTAAACAAACCAAAAAAATGCTAGCTGTGATGTTTTTAGACTTGGACAGGTTCAAAAAGATTAATGATACACTAGGTCACGCTGCGGGCGATCGCCTGTTAGAAAGTTTTGCCGGACGCATCAGCGACACTTTGCGATCGACTGACACGGTTGCCCGCTGGGGAGGCGACGAATTTACCATACTGCTTCCCGATATCAATTGCTTAGAAGATGCAGTTAAAACAGCTCAAAGAATACTCAACAATTTAAAGCCAGCATTTAAACTAGAAGGACAACCGTTTCATGTTAGCAGCAGCATCGGCATTGCCCTTTATCCAGATGATGGTGAAGATGCCGAAACTTTAGTCAAAAATGCCGATGCCGCCTTGTACCGCGCTAAAGAAATGGGAAGAAATAACTATCAATTATATACTTCAAGAATTAATCCCCAAGGCAGCCAGTTGCTAACTATAGAACACAGGCTGCACGAGGCTTTAGAACAGGGAGAATTTGAGGTTTTCTACCAGCCAAAAGTCAACATAGCTACTTGGAAAATTCAGGGCATGGAAGCCCTGCTGCGCTGGCAACATCCACAATTAGGTTTAGTTACTCCGGCTACATTTATTCCGATCGCCGAAGAGAACGGACTAATTGTAGCTATTGGGGAATGGGTGCTGCAAACAGCCTGCACTCAAAATAAAGCTTGGCAGGATGCTTTGCAGCCAGATTTGCGGGTAGCAGTCAACGTTTCGGCTCGGCAGTTCCAGCAATTTAATTTATTAGAAATGGTAGCGAACTGCTTGGAAAAAAGCGGTTTAGCACCCAAGTATTTAGAGTTAGAAATTACCGAGACTACAGCCATGCAAGATGTGGATTATACCACAAAAGTTCTCACGGAGTTGCAGAATATGGGAGTGCAAATTGCGCTGGACGATTTCGGCACGGGTTATTGTTCTCTAAATTATCTCAAAAAGTTTCCATTGAATATCTTAAAAATAGATAAATCCTTTGTCAGCGGACTGACGACTGATCCCTGCGAACGGGCGATCGCCAAGGCTGTAGCGACCCTGGGGCGAGATTTGAACTTGAGCGTGGTAGCCGAAGGAGTAGAAACTAAAGAGCAGTTGGAGTGTTTGCGCCAACTCCACTGTCAAGAAATTCAGGGTCATTATTTCAGCCCTGCACTATCAGCCAATGATGCTAGCAAGCTATTGCTAAATTCTCAGTTGCAACAAGTGAAAATTGCTTAATTGGGTCGCGACTGACGACTGCGTGAGGTTGTAACGCTGCGTGCAAGTCCTGCGAACGTTACACGTAAAAAGTCGTGCGACCACCGCCGAAACCCGCATAGGTCCCGCCGCAGCAGCCGTCGCACGAGCAGCCACTGTAGGAAAACTCGTTGCCGCACTCAAGACAGATCGCCGTCCAGTCGTGATGGTCTGGTGGCGAGGCCTTCTTGCGACAGTTATCGCAGCCGAAAACGGCTAGTTCGCTCACATCGAACGACCTGCGCTTCCGTTTCGTCTGCTTGATGGCATCGTGCATAAACTGGTTAAAACTTAAAATAGTGTGCAGAATAACGGACTTGTACCTAAAGACAGAGGAAAATATCGCTACCCCAACATAAAGGCTTTGTCTATGCAGCCAATTCGCACATTTAACGTTTCCCCGTCGCTACCGACAATTCTCGAACCCCTACGCAAGCTTGCCTACAACTTGCACTGGGACTGGAACGTCGATACCAAAGACCTCTTCCGCCGCCTCGATCGAGACCTGTGGGACTCCAGCAACCAAAACCCGGTGCTGATGCTCGGAACCATATCTCAAGAGCGACTGCAAGAAATGGCAGAAGACGAAGGCTTCATTGCCCAAATGAACCGAGCAGCCCAGCAGTTAGACGATTATCTCAAAAATCGCGCCTGGTACCGCAAACAGCGCGGCACCGAGCAGCAAGAATGCTACGCTTACTTTTCGATGGAATTCGGCTTAGTTAAAGCCCTACCGATCTATTCCGGCGGTTTGGGCGTGCTCGCAGGCGACCACCTCAAATCAGCTAGCGATTTGGGCTTGCCCTTAGTCGGTGTCGGCCTGCTTTACCAAGAAGGCTATTTTTCGCAGTATCTCAACGCCGACGGCTGGCAGCAAGAACGCTATCCGCTCAACGATTTCTACAATATGCCGCTGCACCCAGAACGCAATCCCGACGGTTCGGAATTGCGGATTGAGGTAGACTATCCCGGCCGCAAGGTGTACGCCCGGATTTGGCGGGTACAAGTGGGAACGGTTCCTTTGTACCTAATGGATACAAATATTGAACCTAATAGTCGCTACGACCAAGATATTACCGACCAACTGTATGGCGGTGATAAAACTCTGCGGATGCACCAAGAAATCATGCTGGGCATCGGCGGCGTGAAAATGCTCAAGGCATTGGGGCTGACAGTTACGGCTTATCACATGAATGAAGGCCACGCGGCTTTCATGGCTTTGGAACGCATTCGGATGCTGATGGAGGAATATCACCTGAGTTTCGTGGAAGCGGAACAGGTGGTGGTTTCGAGCAGTATGTTTACGACTCACACGCCGGTACCTGCTGGGTTTGACTTGTTCGAGCCGGATATGGTGATGCACTATCTAGGTCAGTATCCCAAGATGTTTGGCTTGTCGCAAGATGAGTTTTTAGGATTGGGCAGGGAGAATACTGGCGATTTGTCCGCACCTCTGAATATGGCAATTTTGGCCATTAAAATGTCGAGTTTTGTCAACGGGGTGGCGGCTTTGCACGGCGCGGTATCGCGCCCGATGTTTCAGGGTTTGTGGCCGGGTTTGCCGCAGGAAGAAGTACCGATTACTTCGATTACCAACGGGGTGCACGCTCGCAGTTGTGTGGCGAAGTCTACTCAGGAGTTGTACGATCGATACCTTGGCCCGGACTGGGAAATGACCGGTAAGGACGATCGTCTCTGGGACAGGCTTTCGTCGATTCCTGATGAGGAACTATGGCGCAATCACGAACGCTGTCGATCGGAGTTGGTGGTGTTCGCGCGGGAGTGGCTGCAAAAGACTTTGCGTGAGCGCGGTGCGGCCCAAAGGGAAATCGAACACGCGCGGGAGGCTCTCAATCCGAAGGTGCTGACGATCGGGTTTGCCCGCCGCTTTGCTACTTACAAGCGGGCGACGCTGTTTTTGCGCGATGTCGATCGAATTATGCGGATCATGCGGGATCAAAATCGCCCGGTGCAGTTTGTGATTGCTGGGAAGGCTCACCCGATGGATATTCCGGGTAAGGAATTGATTCGGGATATCGTTCACTTCATCCGCGAGCACGAGACGATGAGCTCGATGGTATTTTTGCCTAACTACGACATTAACGTTGCTCGGATGATGGTGTCTGGCTGCGATGTGTGGCTGAATACGCCACGCCGCCCGCGTGAGGCTTCCGGTACTTCCGGGATGAAAGCTTCGATGAATGGTTTGCCGAATCTGAGCATTCTTGACGGATGGTGGGATGAGGCTGATTATGTTCGTACCGGTTGGCCGATCGGACATGGCGAGTTTTACGAAGATACTAAGTATCAGGATGATGTCGAGGCGAATGCTTTGTACGACTTGATGGAAAAGGAAGTTGTACCGCTGTTTTACAACCGGGATGCTGATGGCATTCCCCGCGGTTGGACCGAGAAAATGAAGGATTCGATTCGCTTGAACTGTCCTTTCTTCAATACTGCTCGGATGGTGAAAGATTACGCGCGGCGGGCATATTTCCCGGTGAGCGATCGCTACCACACCATGACATCGGATAATTGCGCTCCCGCCAAGGAGTTGTCTCACTGGAAGAAGCACGTTCTCGCGAAGTGGCACGATATTAAGATTGAGGCTGTTGATATTTCCCAGGATAAAGAAGTTAAAGTCAATCAGTCGATATCTGTTAAATCTCGGATTAATCTGATGGGATTGACGCCTGCAGACGTGCAAGTTGAACTTTATCAAGGCTCGGTTGATGCTAACGGCGATATCATTGGTGGCGTGCCGGTGGTGATGGAGTATTTGGGAGAAGATTCTCACAATGCTAGCCTTTATACGGCTGACATTACTTATACTTCTAGCGGCTTGCAAGGTTTGTCGTTGCGGGTTTTGCCGAAGCACGATAATCTCAGCAGTCCTTATGAAGCTGGTGTGATTCTCTGGGCACATTAGTCAGTAGTCAGCAGTCAGTAGTCAGTAGTCAGGAGAATAAAGGAAGATTTTCCTAATTCTCCCTCTCTCCGACTCTCCCACTTTTATTATCAAAGTTGGGGAATGACTATTTAGCCGATTGTGCAATGATCGCCCAATACCACATTCCGCTCTATTCCCCAGTACCACCAGTGAGCGCGTATATAAGCGTATAGCAAGGCATCTCGCTGTTCTTTTAAGGCTTTGAGGGTGGCAACACTGGTGGGGATTTCGGGGAGGTTTGAACCACCGATGAACGCTAATTCTTATGCAGGATGTTTGCGAAATTCAGACTTGGTTCGAGGATTGATCAATATCTACAATATACTGGCAGAAGTTCATCAATTAGAGTTGACATTCTGCCAGTTTTCCGTTTTTGTGGCGTTGCTGAATACAGGTATCAATTCCCGATTTCGGAGTTTTTATAAGCCAAGTCGGGTGAGTTTTGTAAATTCCGATAAAAGTTGATTCATACCGTGACTCAGCCAAGCCCAGAATCTATATCCATCAATATGAAAGCCGCCAAACAAAAAAGTGGTGCCACAATAGCCAAACTTTTTCATACTACTATAGCAATCTTAAATCATTTGTGAATTTCTTACTCCCTCCCCTTGATAAGGGGAGGGTTGGGGTGGGGTAAAAAGTTTACGACTCCTGCAAGGATTGCTATATTGCATAACATTCAAGGAAGCCTTGAGACACCTCTAGTTTAGGTTATTTACCCACACCCGCTGGCTGCTGACGGTTTCGCACTTCCAGAAAAATCAACAAAGCGTTGACATCAGCCGGATTCACCCCGCCAATTCTCGCCGCTTGGCCAATCGTCAGCGGTTTCACCTTAGCCAACTTTTCCCGCGACTCTTTCGAGAGAGTTGTAATTGCCATGTAATCCAAATCCGCAGGCAATTGTCGGCGTTCATGTCTGACAATTTCATCAATTTGATTTTGCTGTTTTTGCAGATAGCCAGAATATTTGATATCAATTTCCGCACCATCTTTCTCAGCCAATTTCAGACTAGAATTGCCTAAATTGTACCGTTCCAAATCGACATAATGAAAACCCGGACGACGCAACAAATCAGCCAGAGTAATCGAACCTTTAATCGCTTGTTGACTATCAGCCAAAATTGCCTTACCAACTTCCTCGTGTTCTTTCACCCGCGTCGAGTACAAGCGTTCCTTCTCTGCCACAATATTAGCTTTTTTCCGCTCAAATAACTCCCAGCGGCGATCGTCAATCAAACCAATTTCCCGTCCCAGCGGCGTCAAGCGTTGGTCAGCATTGTCCGATCGCAATAATAGCCGATATTCCGATCGCGAAGTCAGCATCCGGTAAGGTTCCCGCAAATCCTTCGTACACAAATCATCGATCAAAGTCCCGAGATAACTTTGCTCGCGAGGAAACACAATCATCTCCTGATTTTTCGCAAACCGGGCTGCATTAATCCCTGCCACAATCCCCTGTGCAGCCGCCTCCTCATATCCAGTTGTACCGTTCACCTGACCCGCGCAAAACAGCCCTTCAATCTTCTTAGTCATCAGCGTTGGAAAGCACTGAGTAGCCGGCAAATAATCATACTCCACAGCATAAGCAGGGCGCATCATCTCGCACTTTTCCAAACCCGGAAGAGTCCGCAGCATTTGCAATTGCAAACTTTCCGGTAAACCAGTCGAAAAACCTTGAATGTAAAGTTCAGGAATATCTCTACCTTCCGGTTCAATAAAAATCTGGTGACTGTCCTTATCGGCAAAGCGCACAATCTTATCTTCAATACTCGGACAATAGCGCGGCCCCTTCGCATCAACCCAGCCGCCGTAGACTGGAGAAAGGTGCAAATTGTCTCTAATTAACTGGTGAGTTTCAGGCGTAGTCCGAGTTAAATAACAAGGCATTTGTTCCCGTTCGATCCAAACTTCTGGATCGAAACTAAACCAGCGAACCTCTGCATCTCCCGGCTGCGGTTCCAGGTTAGTGTAATCGAGAGTACGTTTGTCAACTCTTGCCGGAGTTCCTGTTTTTAACCTGCCAGTTTCAAACCCCAAACGATTGAGAGTTTCCGTCAAACCAACGGCGGCAAATTCTCCCGCACGTCCGGCGGGCATCGACTTATTGCCCACCCAAATCGTGCCACCTAAAAAAGTACCTGTGGTCAGAATTACGGCTTTGCATTCAAAAGCAACACCGAAGTATGTTTCAACTCCGATAACTTCTTCGTTTTTGCCCAAAACTAAGTCTGTTACCATCGCTTCCCGGATGGTCAAATTCTCTTGGTTTTCGACAATATTATTCATTACAGCGGCGTATTCCCGCTTGTCTGTTTGTGCTCTCAGCGCCCACACAGCGGGGCCTCTGGAAGAGTTGAGGATGCGTTTTTGTAGGTAAGTGCGATCGGCCATTTTGCCAATTTCCCCGCCTAACGCATCAACTTCGTTAGTAAGTTGGGTTTTAGCCGGGCCGCCGACAGCCGGATTGCAAGGTTGCCACGCAATTTTGTCGAGGTTGAGGGTGAGGAGAAGAGTGCGACAGCCGAGGCGAGAAGTGGCGAGGGCGGCTTCACAGCCGGAGTGTCCGCCACCTACTACGATGATGTCGAAACTGTCTTGGAATTGTACTGGAGTTTGTGCAGTCATGGGATTTTAGATTTTAGATTTTAGATTTTAGATTGAATAATTGACTTCAGGGATTAAGCCGGAGGGTTATTTATCGGATATCGCGTTTTTGTCTGTGTTATTTGAGTAAATTATGCCTTATATAGTCTATTATAGACAATAGTCGTTTGAGTAACAATATTTATGCAGGCAATACTTATGCACGCACCCATACACCATGCACCAAGCGAGCGGGATATTAAATATTTGTAGTCGGATATTATGGCGATGTTGGAAGATGTGGTTTGAGCAACTAAAATAGAAATGGAGAGCGAGGGGGTTTTTAATATATGCAAATCACCGTTAATTTACCTGATACGTTAGTAGATAAGATCGAGGATAAATGGGGGAACTTGTCACGAAAAATTCTGAGAGATTTAGTCTTAAGTGCTTTTCGCGATGGGTTAATCGATTTGGATGAGTTAAAGGAGATGCTCGATATTGGCGATGAGGCAGGCTTGAAGGAATTTTTCAGCCAAAATAATATGCTGCATTCTTCAGGATTGATAAATCTGTCTGGGAGTTGTGCGGATATTGATTTTGATGATGATGGCTGGGGGATTTCTGATGAAATGGATGACGATATGATGGGGGTTTTTGATGAGTAATAGCTCTTTGGTTTATTTGCTAGATACTAATGTTTGTATCATGTATTTAAAGGGTAGATCGCCTAGTATCGACCTTCATTTTAATACTGTGGTAGCCGATAAAATAGGGGTTTGTTCTGTGGTAAAAGCCGAGTTATTTTACGGAGCGATGGGTAGCAATAACCCCCAAAAGAGTTTAAATGTACAAAAATCTTTTTTAAGTCAGTTCCTTTCTCTGCCGTTTGACGATGCTTGTGCGGAAGTATATGGCAAGATTAGGAGAGATTTGGCAAGTTTGGGAACTCCGATCGGCTCAAACGATCTGCAAATTGCTGCTATTGCTTTGGCAAATAATTTAATCTTAGTCACTCATAATGTTAGGGAGTTTAGCAGAGTACAAGGGCTACAGATTGAAGATTGGGAGGCGGGGTGATGAGTAATTATCAGGGTTATGAAAAGTATAATGCAATTTTATCAATATTTTTGATAAGATTCAGACCGTTCATCCACAACGATCGAACTGTGGTTATTATCTCCCATAAAAAAACTAAACGATCGGCATTCGTATCTGCCAAAGATAGTGGCAAAATTATCGGAGATATCATCGATTCATTGCCGCCACCGTCGTTCATTACGGACTAACCCTCGCCACCGTAGAAGCCAACCTAACCCAAGCTACTTGCCTAAATACTCTCACCTAATCCAAAATTTTGCACGCCGCCAACAATTTTGAGTAAATTGCCTCGTTTTTCGTAAGTCGTGTAATGTCATTTGTTCCGCAATTAATTCTGCCGATCGCTTTTCGACTATTGCTCGTTGTTCGGGAGGCAAGTTCTCCATAATACTTTTCATGCTAATTGTCATCGGTTTCTGGCTCCATTAACTTATTCAAATGTTCGGTAAATCTACTATTTGCTATCTTAATTAGTTGCTTGTAAAATCGCTTCTCACTACTACCAAATTTCTCCCCAGCTACCAACAGAATCGCATATCGGCGGGTGTCAAATGCAAAAGCGAGTCGCCAAACTCTACCAGCCGCCTGAAACCTAAGTTCCGACCTATTGGTGTAGAACCATTGAGAGTATCGACGTGAGGACGCTTGAGGTTTGGAGCAAATTCTTGTAACAGTGTGAGTTTTGCTAAAAGCTCTAATCTGACATCAGTGGGGAATTCGCTAAACTCAGAGTAAAAATCAAAGTGAAACTCAATGTTCCATGTCATTGGGAGCAATTATGCCTTACATAGCATATTATAGGCAATAGTTGATCGAATAACAATATTTATATGCACCCTTCGCGTCTTCGCAGTTCAATAATTCCGTACTATTGCAGTTTTGCGCTATGTTAGACAAAAAAATCTCAACAAGCGTACACAAGTGAAATACTTCTTCTTATCCGACGGCTGGAAAGTTGGGCGCGTCTGGGGGGTAGGTGGCGAGTGGAGTCACGCCGCCTGGAGGCGGCCGCCGGACATCCAACAGCTCAACCTCTGTCTTTCCGATCGCAACGAAAAAATGTGGCTCTACCGCGTAGAAGACGCCGTACTCATGGTAGAAGTCCAACCAGCAGTCCGTCCCGATCCTGCCGATCCCGCCAAAAATATCGGCAACGTCACCCTCACCAGACTGATCGATGCCGAGCAAGTCCTCGAACGCCTCGGGACGATCGCCGCCCGCTGCGAAATGGGCAACCCGCAACTAATGTAATGCTCAACATATTGCAATCGGTTCTAACACTCGATACACTTCTTTAAATAACTTTCATTTTTATGCCTCCACCTTTGAAGGTAGATGGCAGTCGGCAAAAGGCAGAGTTTAAACCCTGCAGGTAACTGCTGGGGATTCAGAATCTGATTTTTCCGTAAAAATAGACATCATCACTTACACCTTGGAGAACCGCAGTCAATGGGACTACCCTGGTATCGCGTACACACAGTCGTCTTAAATGACCCAGGCCGATTGATTTCTGTACACTTAATGCACACTGCCCTCGTGGCAGGTTGGGCCGGCTCAATGGCCCTTTATGAACTAGCAGTTTTTGATCCCACAGACCCAGTTCTGAACCCAATGTGGCGTCAAGGGATGTTCGTGTTGCCCTTCATGACTCGCTTGGGAGTTACGGGTTCTTGGGGCGGTTGGAGCATCACTGGCGAAGGTAACGTCGATCCGGGCTTCTGGTCCTTTGAAGGCGTCGCCGTAGCTCACATCGTCCTCTCTGGCCTGCTGTTCTTAGCAGCAGTTTGGCACTGGGTATTTTGGGACTTAGAACTTTTCAGAGACCCTCGCACCGGTGAACCAGCCCTCGACTTGCCAAAAATGTTTGGCATTCACCTGTTCCTCTCCGGCTTGCTTTGCTTCGGCTTCGGCGCATTTCACCTTTCGGGACTTTTTGGCCCGGGAATGTGGGTGTCCGACCCCTACGGCCTGACCGGTCACGTCCAGCCAGTGGCGCCTGCTTGGGGCCCTGAAGGCTTTGACCCGTATAATCCGGGCGGCATCGTGGCTCACCACATTGCAGCGGGCGTAGTCGGCGTAATTGCCGGTTTGTTCCACTTGACAGTGCGGCCGCCGGAACGTCTTTACAAAGCCCTGCGGATGGGGAATATCGAAACTGTACTTTCTAGCAGTATCGCTGCCGTGTTCTTTGCAGCCTTTGTGGTTGCGGGTACGATGTGGTACGGTTCTGCTGCGACTCCGATCGAACTTTTTGGCCCGACTCGCTATCAGTGGGACAGTGGCTATTTCCAACAAGAAATCGATCGCAGAGCTCAAGCTACCTTAGCCGGTGGCCAAGGCTTCCAAGAAGCTTACGAACAAATTCCTGAAAAATTGGCTTTCTACGACTACGTGGGCAACTCTCCTGCTAAAGGCGGTTTGTTCCGGGCCGGCGCGATGGTCAATGGCGACGGTATTGCGAAAAGCTGGCTGGGCCATCCAGTATTTACTGACAACGACGGTCGGGTATTGTCGGTTCGCCGCCTCCCCAACTTCTTTGAAACTTTCCCAGTAATTTTGACGGACAAAGATGGGGTCGTTCGCGCTGACATCCCCTTCCGCCGTGCTGAATCAAAATACAGCTTTGAACAAAGCGGAGTTACCGTCAGCTTCTACGGCGGCGAACTTAACGGTCAAACCTTTAATAATCCTCTAGATGTTAAGAAGTTTGCTCGCGCTGCTCAAAAAGGTGAAGTGTTTGAATTCGATCGTGAAACCTTGAATTCTGACGGAGTGTTCCGCACTTCGACTCGCGGTTGGTTCACTTTCGGACACGTTTGCTTTGCTTTGCTATTCTTCTTCGGCCATATTTGGCACGGTTCTCGGACTATTTTCCGCGACGTGTTTGCTGGAGTTGAGGCTGACCTGGAAGAACAAGTCGAGTGGGGCCTGTTCCAAAAGGTGGGCGACGTGACGACAAGAAGAGAAGAATCTCTCTAGATTTCGCCAGCCTCTGGGTAGGGGGGAAACTTCCCCGCTGCACAAAAACCCGGTTTCTTCAAGAAACCGGGTTTTTTTAGTTAATAATAAAACCAACAATTAAGATAAAATAATACGGCAAGGGAAGATAGGGAAAATTTAACATGGAAAGCGTTGCTTACATTTTGATTCTGGCTTTAGCCATAGGCGTACTATTTTTTGCGATCGCCTTTCGGGAACCTCCCCGGATTGGCAAATAATTAGCTATACGCCTGCGGCAAGTCCAAAATATCCTGAACCGGACTGCGGTTAGCCCGCATCATAAGTGATCCTCTCCGAGGGCTGCGCTAACGAATTTGGTGCGGGACTATTTCACGGCTGATTGCTAAGTCATTTTTCTAGTCCAGCCATTCATCAGACCCCAGGCGGTTAGATGAATGGTAATTTGCTGGCAATGCCTGTTAAACTCAGCAATCATGCGCTGTTCCTCCTGCCAACACACAAATAGTCGCGTTCTAGAATCGCGTTCAGCCGAATCAGGTCAAAGCATCCGTCGGCGGCGTGAGTGTTTGAGCTGCCAGCACCGCTTCACAACTTACGAACGGATAGAATTTGTGCCGATTACGGTGATCAAGCGCGACGGCAAGCGCGAATCTTTTGACAGGTCAAAATTAGTTAGGGGATTGATTCGGGCCTGCGAAAAAACCGGTTTGTCTTCCGGGCATCTCGAAACTCTGGCAGAAGAAATTGAGGCGCAACTCCAAGGTCGATCGCTCCGAGAAATCGCCAGTTCAGAAATAGGGGAACTGGTGCTGTTGCACCTGCGGCCGCTCAGCGAAGTCGCTTATGTCCGTTTTGCCTCCGTATATCGGCAATTTCGAGGCATCCGAGATTTTGTAGATACCCTAAATCACCTTCAGAATCCCCTCAACGAAGCTGAAGATACAGAAACTGCGCCAAATTTTGACGCAGATTTGCCAGAGCCCGAAGCAGTCGATCGAGAAAGCCCCGCATCCTGCGCTAGTCCCAGCTAAGCTCGCTTAAATTAATTTATAGAAATATTCTGGGAGATTGAAAACCGTGTCGCGAGGAAGGCCGGGAGGAATAGCGACTAAAGGGACTCTCATTCGAGCGAGTGTTCTTTTTTCTCAGTAATAGTGCTGGGTGTGATATGATCGTCATCGGTCTAAAATAGAGTATAACTAGACAACGTAAAAACTTAACTGGATTAGTTGAGTGCGTAGTCACACCTAACGGTGTTGCAGTTTAGGAAAGCTCGCATTTGAACAAAACCTAACTAAAGATCGGTGACTAATTAAATACGGTAGGGCATACCGAAATTTACGCTTCTGGAGAAACCGACCTCTACTTAGACTGGAGTAATCCTGTCGCCAGCAAGTCGGCTCGTTGAACGAAGAATCTCAGTTTATTTATACCTGAGAGTGTCAAAATGGTCTACTTGACTCGGAATGTTAAGATTCAACGTTTTAACACAGAGTATGGAGTAACAGTAAAGGCAAGCGCTGGTGTGCAGTTGCACCCGGCAAAAGTTAGCAAAAACTGACTTTAGTAAAAGATTTGGAAAAAAGTTAATCGCTTTTTCACCAAAATCTCGAATATCTGCCGGCACAAACGAAAAACATGAAGGAGAGAAATCCTAGGAAACTATTCGCATGGTCAATCTCAAAACCACAGTCAAAGACATCGGCTTTACTCACGAAGATTTTGCAGCCCTACTTGATAAATATGACTATCACTTTAGCCCGGGCGATGTAGTAGCGGGTACAGTTTTTAGTATAGAACCCAGGGGCGCTCTGATTGATATCGGTGCTAAAACAGCAGCGTACATTCCCATTCAGGAAATGTCCATCAATCGAGTGGAAAGCCCTGAAGAGGTATTGCAATCAAACGAAACCAGAGAATTTTTCATTCTAACCGATGAAAATGAAGACGGACAATTAACCCTGTCCATCCGGCGCATCGAGTATATGCGGGCGTGGGAAAGAGTGCGACAACTGCAAGCAGAAGATGCCACAGTACGATCGCAAGTATTTGCCACCAACCGCGGCGGCGCACTCGTGAGAATAGAAGGCTTGCGAGGCTTTATTCCCGGTTCTCATATAAGTACCCGCAAACCGAAGGAAGAATTAGTCGCCGAAGAATTACCATTAAAATTCTTAGAGGTAGACGAAGACCGCAACCGCCTAGTGTTGAGTCATCGTCGCGCCTTAGTTGAGCGCAAGATGAACCGCCTCGAAGTCGGGGAAGTGGTCATCGGTACAGTACGCGGTATCAAGCCTTACGGTGCCTTTATCGACATCGGCGGCGTCAGCGGCTTGCTGCACATCTCAGAAATTTCACACGATCACATCGATACGCCTCATAGCGTCTTCAATGTCAACGACGAAGTGAAAGTGATGATCATTGACTTGGATGCCGAGAGGGGCCGGATTTCTCTCTCCACTAAGCAATTGGAACCGGAACCGGGCGCGATGGTCAAAAATCGCGAATTGGTGTACGAAAAAGCTGAAGAAATGGCAGCTAAGTTCCGCGAGAAAATGCTGGCTCAAAAGCAAGCTAAAGCAGGCATAGATATTCCTGTAGACTCGATCGATGTTGATGATGACCTCTCCGACGAACTCGAAGATGTTCCCTCAGCAATGGAAGAGGATCTGCCGGAAGTAGCACCGGAAGCAGCACCGGAAGCAGCACCGGAAGCAGCAGCCGAAGCAGCACCCGAAGCAGCACCGGAAGCAGCAGCCGAAGCAGCACCCGAAGCAGTATTAGATGTAGTAGAGGAAGAAATCCCTCCTGCGACGGAAGAATAACATCGCAGTTAGTGTGTGATTAAAAGAGGGAAAATTCCCTCTTTTTTTTTGAGTTAGTTATTAGTCATTATATCAATTCCGGTTGCACTCCTTATTATTGTTGACTGTTGACTGTTGACTGTTGACTGTTGACGGGCGGGTCGAAAAACTGAAGGGTTGAGTGTTAATTGTTGACTCGATTTTATTATTCCGATGCCACCGGAAACGATATTAGTCGCTGTTGGGTTGTTAACAATTACCAATTGCCAATTACCGAGATTTAAGATGTTTCTGTAGAGAGATGCAGCGATCGCACTTTGAATTAATACAAGTTGCAGATCGCTCTGCCTAAATAGGCATAGCCTTTATGCTGCTAATTTGTTAAGATTTACAAACATCAGGGACATCCGCACAAGTGCGAACTCATCAGCATTCTCAGGCAAGAACCAACGAGACAAACAAATTACACAAAATAATACTTAGAAATTTCTTGCCCTGACGCTCATAGGCAAGCGGATCATGAACATCGAACTATTAAAAGAAAAATTAGAACTGCTTAAAAAACGTCCTAATTCTAGCAAAGGAACGATCGACCAAATCGAAAACTGGTTAACCGGTTCCCACATTTTGCAGAGATTGCGGATTAACCCTTACTACCTAGCAGGCGATACAGTCAAGAATATTAAAAGAATTACTTCCGAATTTCTGCACGGAGTGAAAGCCGGCGCCTTTGACTTGCACTGGGATATTCACTGCCCCCACTGCAACATGATTACAGAAGAATTTAAGGATTTGACAGACACATCAGAAATGTCTTTTTGCCCGATGTGCGATCGCGAGTTTAAAATTGATTTGCTCGATCGCGTCGAAGTTACTTTTTCCCTCAACAAAGAAATCGAAGACCCGCAACTGCGGCCCGTCTGCGCTCCCCCTCCCGTACTCCAGAGCAAACTGCAACTGGTAACGCCTTTATACTGCACCGAATCGGAGATTGTTACCTTAGAAAACGGTCGATATCGCTACTGCTGTCCCCTCACTTTAGCTAAAGGGATTTTAAAGGTTGAAGGCGAAGAAACAGAAGAGATACAAGAAATTAAACTCCAGCAGTTGGCCGGCCCAGATTTCGATAAAAAAGAGCTGGCCGTGCGTCCCGGAAAAGTTAAGCTCGAATTAACTAATACCGATCACAATTTGTCGGGGCTGATTTTGCATTCAGATGAATTGCTCGATGAACTGACCTTAGAACAACTGCCCATGCGGCTGTCAGGAATGCAACTGCTTCATCACCCGGATTATAAGCGTTTGTTCGGCGATCAAGTAATCTCAGAAAGAGAGCGAGTCAAGATTCGGGCGATTACTATTATGTTTACTGATATTACCGGTTCTACCAGAATGTACGAAACACTGGGAGATACCAAAGCTTACAATATTGTGCGCGATCATTTTGAAATTTTCTTTGAGTCGATCGAGAAATTTGGCGGTAAAGTCATTAAAACCATCGGCGATGCTGTCATGGCTTCCTTTATCAGCAACGAACAAGCAATTATGGCGGCCACTGGTGCTGTAGCCTGTTTGAGAGAGTATAACTCAACTCGCCAACCAAAAGAGTGGATTCAAGTCAGGATTGGCATTCACCGAGGTACGGCTTTGCTGGTAAATCTTAATAATTCGATCGACTATTTTGGCTCGACAGTCAACAAAGCCGCCCGCATTCAAAATCTTTCTAAAAGTGACGAAGTTTCATTTTCCGAAGAAGTTTATCATGACCAAGCATTTTTAAGTGCATTAAAAGCTGCTGGAGTCTCCGAAATTCAAAAGCGAGTTGAAGATTTAAAAGGAATACAAGGCGCACAAGTCGCTTTTACTGCTAGAATTAATACGGAATCAGTAATCGCACTTTCTGCTACACTGGTTGCTGAAAAAAACTAAGTAGGCAAGCAAATAAATACTACTTGGTTATTACCAGCCTCTAGTAGCGATCGCCCCAACAGCATATAGCATTGTTCGATAGCGCTCAGCTCATGGCTCCCACACTCTAGCTCATCCTTAATGGAGCTTGATAATGCCGATAACTTAAGTACACTTTGATAAAAATAGTCCGAATTACTCAGCCTTACGCTTGCCCGGTATCTATTGTACTAAATAACTGAAGTCGAGGGCTTCACATTATGACTTCTCCTCAATTATCTCCAGAAAATACACTCGAATCGATCGCACCAGCCGCCCTCGACAGCGAACAATTAACCGAAATTGATGCCCCCTTTCCGATTGTCGGGATTGCCGCCTCAGCAGGAGGGTTGGAAGCATTCACGGGGTTACTCAGCCATCTACCCATCGATACGGGTATGGCGTTTGTGCTGATTCAGCATTTAGATCCCAATCACAAAAGTCTGCTGAGCGAGATTCTCGCGAGAACGACGCAAATGCCTGTGAATGAGGTAGAAGACGGCGTAGTTGTAGAGCCCAATCAAGTCTACGTTATTCCGCCCAACACCAAGATGGTGCTATCGAAAGGCGTGCTGCAACTATCACCCCGCGAGAAGATTTATGGCAAATATATGCCGGGAGATGCGTTTTTTACCTCCTTGGCGATCGATCGCGGGCACAAAGCAATCGCCGTAGTTTTATCCGGGGGAGACGGAGACGGTTCACTGGGGCTCAAGGCAATCAAAGCAGCCGGAGGCATGACTTTTGCTCAATGTCAAAGCACAGCAAAATTCGATAGTATGCCGAATACCGCTGTTGCCACAGGCAATGTCGATTTCGTTCTGCCACCGGAAAAAATTGCCGAGGAACTGGGAAACTACAGTCACAATCCCCTTCTCACTGGCCCGCTTCCCATGACAAAAGTTGAGGAATCGCCCGAACATGGAGATGCCCTGGCAACTATTTTTGGGCTGCTGAAATCCACCACAGGCGTTGATTTTAGCCACTACAAACCCACGACGATCGCTCGACGCATCCAGCGACGGATGGTGTTGTACAAGCTGGAAACCTTGAATGATTACGCCCAACATCTTCGACACCATTCGGCTGAAGTCACAGCCCTGTATGAAGAAATCCTGATCCACGTTACCAGTTTTTTCCGCGATCCCGAAGCCTTTGAAAAATTAAAAGAACTGGTTTTCCCCACGATTACCAAAAATAAATCGGCCGAAACTCCGATTCGGATTTGGGTGGCGGGATGTTCGACAGGTGAAGAAGTTTATTCGATCGCCATTTGCTTGTTAGAGTTTTTGGGCGATCGAGCCATCCAGCCACCGATCCAGATTTTTGCCACGGACATTGGCGAACAGGCAATTGGCAAAGCGAGGTCTGGCTTCTACTCAGAAAACCAGATGGTAGATGTTTCACCAGAACGACGTACTCGTTTCTTTATTGCCGAAGCAAGAGGTAGCTATAGAATCACCAAGGCAGTCCGCGAACTCTGTGTATTTGCCCGACAAGACTTAGGCAGCGATCCGCCTTTTTCCAATATCGATTTAGTTAGCTGTCGCAATGTGCTGATCTACTTGGGAGAGTCATTGCAAAAAAAAGTGATGCCGATTTTTCATTACAGTCTCAACCCAACGGGCTTTCTCCTGTTAGGCACTTCTGAGAGTACCGGAGAATTTTCCTACTTGTTTACTTCATTGGATAAAAAGTCTAAAATTTATGCCAAAAAGTTGACTGGGACTCGTCCCAATTTTTCGTTTACGCCGAGTTCCTATCCTGTCGCTAAAACACGTGAACGGCAGGAAGTCAAGGACAATTTGACGAATAGCTTGGATTTACAACAAGAAACTGACCAACTGATTTTAAATCGATATGCCCCAGCCAGTGTGGTTGTCAACGAGCAGATGAAAATCCTGCAAGTGCGGGGAGACATCGATCCTTACTTGAGAGTGGTAGCCGGAACGCCCGACTTAAACTTGCTGGCAATGGCAAGGGCAGGCTTGCTGGTTGAGCTTCGCACCGCGATTTATCAGGCACAAACGCAGAACGTAACCATTAGGAAAGAAAGGGTATTGCTTGAATCGGGCGGACGATCGAGTATCGTCAATTTTGAGGTGATTCCGTTCCAGCCACAGGCAGCCGAAGGACGCTACTTTTTGGTGGTATTTGAAGAGGCTTCACCCCCGGTGCTTAACTTCAGCACTCTCCCTTCGGAAAGCTTGGAGCAAGCTGATTTAGTGCGCGAAATTGAGCTGCTGAGGCAGCAACTTGCAGTCGCTAACCAAGAAAAAACTGTGGCTCAAGCCCAACTGCAAGCGGTGATCCAGGATCAGGAAAGTCTCAACCAAGACCTCAAAGTTGCCAACGAAGAAATCCTATCGAGCAACGAGGAGTTGCAAAGCACCAATGAGGAGTTAGAAACTGCCAAAGAAGAGATTCAAGCCACTAACGAGGAACTCACTACCACTAACGATGAACTTCGCAGCCGCAATATTGAACAAAGTCTGGTGAATAACGATCTGATAAATTTGCTTTCCAGTATCAATATCCCTATTTTAATGCTGACAAACGATTTACAGATTCGACGCTTTACGCCAACGGCACAGCAAATTTTTAGTGTGATTCCCACAGATGTTGGACGACCTTTTAGCGACATCCGCTCAACTCTGAACGTTCCTGAATTAGAACAGATGATTTTGGAGGTGATTGATACTCTCCAGACGAAAGAACAAGAAATTCAAACTTTATCGGGATATTGGTACAACCTCCGCATTCGTCCTTACCGGACAACGGAAAACCAGATTGACGGTGTGGTGATAGTTTTGCTCGATATTGATGCTCTTAAACGCAGTGCCAGAACCTTGGAGGAGGCCCGAAACTATGCTGAAACCATTGTGGAAACTGTGCAAACGCCTTTAGTCGTCCTAGATGCTGATTTCCGAGTGAATAAAGCAAATCGCTCGTTCTATGAAATGTTTCAGGTTTCACCGTCAGAAATAGCAAAATCTTCGCTGTTTGAGCTAGGCAACGGGCAGTGGAATATCCCCCAAGTGCGATGGATTCTGGAAGATATTCTGGTTAGTGATGTTCAGCTTGAAAACTTTGAGTTGGATCACCTGTTTGAGCAGATCGGGCAGAAAACCATGCTGCTGAATGCTTGTAAACTTGAACGAGAAGACCAAGCTTTAATGATTCTGTTGTCGATCGAGGATATCACGCAGCGCAAGCAGTTTGAGACAGTACGATCGCAGTTATTACTGCAGGAACAGTTTGCCCGCCACCAGGCAGAAACAGCCAACCGTAGTAAAGATGAATTTCTGGCGAATCTCTCCCACGAATTACGCAATCCTTTGACTCCGATCCTGGGCTGGTCACAAATTCTGCGTTCCGGGAAACTGAAGGAGGCAGCCGTTAATAAGGCTCTAGAGGTGATCGAGCGCAGCGCGAGAGCGCAATCTCAATTAATCGAAGATATCCTGGATATTTCCCGGATTACCAGTGGCAAGCTTCAACTGTGCATTGGTCCGATGGATCTGCGGTTAGTGGTGCAAGCTGCGCTGGAGGGGATTCAATTATCAGCCGAAGCAAAAAACATTCAAATTGTTTCGCAGTTGATATCTACGACTGTTTTAGGGGATATCAATCGCTTGCAGCAAGTTGTGTGGAATCTTCTGTCTAATTCCATTAAGTTTACTCCCGCGGGGGGACGAGTGGAAATCATGCTATCGACGATCGAGAATCATGCTCAACTTCGAGTCAGCGATACGGGAAAAGGCATTGAGGCACAATTTTTGCCGTATATTTTTGATCGTTTCCATCAAGGCGATGCCAGCAGCACTAAGGCGAATCAAGGGCTGGGATTGGGTTTATCGATCGTGCGTCACCTGGTTGAATTGCACGGGGGAACGGTGCAAGCCGAAAGTCCGGGTGAGGAACAAGGAACTACAATGACTGTGAGATTGCCGTTGCGATCGCTGCCTCAAGAGTTGACAGCGGCGATCGATTTAAAGTCAACTGCTTTGGTAGAGCCTTTAAACGCCTCTAGCGATCGCGTCCCCTCTCTAGAAGGCTTGCACATCTTAGCCGTAGACGATCAGATCGATACGCGCGACTTCTTACAATTTGTGCTTGAAGGCTACGGGGCGGAGGTTTTGGCAGTTGCATCTGCCAGAAGTGCGATCGCTGCTTTGACTGAAAATCCGGGCAGATATGACGTGCTAGTCTCCGATATCGGAATGCCAGAGGAAGATGGGTATTTCTTAATTCGAGAAGTGCGAGCTCTTACTGCGGAAGCCGGAGGAGAAATCCCCGCCGCGGCGCTGACTGCCTATGCGAGCGATAAAGAACGCGAAAGGGCGATCGAAGCTGGTTTTCAAAGGCATATGGTTAAGCCGATCCAGCCGGTTGTACTAGGATTAATGGTTGCCAATTTAGCCGGAAGATATTAATTGATTTGGAGTTTTGATTTATGATGTTTGAGATTAGATTAGGCAGTTAAACTCTTGTCCCCCGGAGATCCCCCTAAATCCCCCTTAAGAAGGGGGACTTTGAGTGCTTCATGTCCCCCCCTTCTTAAGGGGGGCTAGGGGGGATCTCCGGATCGAGATTAGGAGGATGATGACCCAATTAAACGACTCGAATTTCCACCTACCTTACAACCCAAAACTCATCCCTATCGCCAAGGAAATTCGGAAAAATCCAACTCCAGCCGAAAAGAAACTGTGGGAAGATTTTCTGAAAAATTTCCCTTTTAGAGTTTTGAGACAGCGACCGATCGACAATTTTATTGTAGATTTTTATTGTGCTGCTTTAAGATTGGTAATTGAGGTTGATGGCGAGAGTCATTTTACTGAACAGGGGAAACAATATGATGCGGAAAGAACAGGAATTTTCGAGGGGTATGGACTGCAAGTTGTTAGGTTTACGAATGTTGATGTGTTGCAGTGTTTTGAGGGAGTTTGTCAGGAGTTGTTGGGTGCGTGCGATCGTCATTATTAGGGCCAGATATCCCCTAACCCTCCTTAATAAGGGGGACAAGAGTACGATATATCTCGTAATAGTTAAGGCCAGATCCCCCCTAGCCCCCCTTAATAAGGGGGGGACAAGAGAGTTATGTTGCGCTAAAAAAAATTGCTAAAAATAGCACAATATGAGACCATACAAAAAAATATAAATATTACGGAGTTCAGATTCTTGGTAACTATTAAATGTCGGGGCCTTACCTTCTCGAATATCCAAGCCGTAATCTTTGACAAAGACGGCACTCTAGAGGATTCTCAAGAATTTTTGAGATTGTTGGGAATTAAGCGATCGCGCCTCGCAGACGCTCAAATTCCGGGCGTTGGAGAGCCTTTACAAATGGCTTTCGGCATCGAAGCTGGCAGCATCGACCCCACGGGCTTGCTAGCAGTCGGTAGTCGTAGGGAAAATGAGATTGTGGCGGCGGGATACATCGCCGAAACCGGCAGAGGATGGCTGGAATCTTTAACTATTGCGCGCCGCGCTTTTGACGAAGCTGACGAAATGTTTAAAAATAGTGCTGTTTCTCCTTTATTTGTCGGCAGTTTGGAAGTGCTGAAATATCTTTCGGAAGCGGGTTTAAAACTGGGAATTCTTTCGGCTGCTACAACCGAATCGGTGCAGAAATTTGTGAAACACCACGCATTAGCCGAGTGGATTCAGTTAGAAATGGGAGTGGATTCAACGGTTCATAAACCCGATCCGAAATTGTTTTTGCAGGCTTGTGAGAAACTTGGAGTAAATCCCGCAGCAACTTTGATGGTGGGAGATTCAGCGGGCGATATTCAGATGGGTAAAAATGCGGGCGCGGCTGGCTGTATCGGGATTTGTTGGGGAAAGGCCCAGGTGAGTCATTTGGAAAATGCTGATGTGGCGATCGTATCTTTGGATGAAATTACAATTTTAGCAGATTGAGCAAACATCAGAGCCTGGAAAATCTCGCTTCTACGGTAGTCTCGATCCCCCTAAATCCCCCTTAAGAAGGGGGACTTTGAGCGCTTCCTGTCCCCCCCTTCTTAAGGGGGGCTAGGGGGGATCGAGGCCTAATCGTCAAACAGCAGACCGGTATTACGTTTGACCTTAAGTTGACACCAATTGGCATTGCCGTTTCCCTACAGACAACGCAAACCCAGAATTACGACATCTCTTTCAACGCCGTCAAGTTCGGCAACTTGTGGCAGATATCCCCACCGCTGAAAGCCAAATTTCTCAAACAATCTTACACTCGGCTGATTGTGAGCAAAAATTATTCCTATGAGAGTTTTAAGCTTCAATTCTGGACTCCGCACAATTGCCGATTGCAATAAATTTTGTCCGATTCCGCAGCGTTGGCGATCGGGTGTGACGTAGATGCTAACTTCTGCTGTATGCTGATAGGCAGCGCGTCCGTAGAAAAGCTGAAAACTCAGCCAGCCAACAATATTTTGTTCTGATTCCATTACCCAAATCGGCCAGGAATTGGGGGAGTGTTCTCTGTACCACGGGAGGCGGCTTTCAACTGAGACTGGTTTTAAATCTGCTGTGGCCATTCTGCCCGGTATTGCTGCGTTATATATTTGGACAATTGCTGGCAAATCGCTTTCTTCTGCGTCGCGGATTTTCATCGTTGAGTTGACTGTTAACTGTTGACTGTTGACTGTTGGCTGTTGACTGTTGACTGTTGACTGTTGACTGTTGGCTGTTGACTAATGACTAATAACTAATGACTAATAACTGATGACTAATGACTAATAACTAATGACTCTTGTACAGTTCCATAATATCGCTGACAGCCATTCTTGAATTTGCTCCCAAAGTCAGCGGCGATGTGTGTCCTCGCTGCAAGTGTTCGGCCGCCGCACAGCCAATCATTGCTGCGTTGTCTGTACAATATTTTAATGGGGGAAACAATACTCGCAAGTTGTGTTTTGCTGCTGCTGCTTGTAAGTGTTTTCGGAGTCCGCTGTTTGCTGCAACTCCGCCGCCGACTACAATAGTGGTAAGCCCGAAATTTACCGCACAGTCGATCGCTCTTTTTGTTAAACCCTTAGCTACAGTTTCCTGAAAGCTGGCCGCAATATCATTAATTGTAGAGGCAGGCAAGATGCCTTCGGCACCCACATTGTTATTTTGTTTCTTGAGTTTCTGTACTAATTGCAAAACTGCGGTTTTCAACCCGCTAAAACTACTGTCGTAAGGATGATAGCCACCACCAGGCAGCGAAATTCTGCCTTCTGGTAGCGGGTATGCTTGGGGATTGCCAAGGGCGGCCAATTTGTCAATCAGCGGCCCGCCCGGATATCCTAGCTGCAACAGTCTCGCGACTTTATCAAAAGCTTCGCCGGCGGCGTCGTCGCGTGTGTGTCCTACAGTTTCATAAACGCCACAATCTTTGACGTAAATAAAGCTAGTGTGTCCCCCGGAAACTAACAAACACAAAAACGGTGGCTGCAAGTCGGGTTCGGTAAGGTAAGAAGCGTAGATGTGCCCTTCGAGGTGGTGGACGCCTAAAAAAGGTTTTTGATGGACGATTGCCAAGCTTTTCGCCGCTGTCAGCCCGACTAACAATGCACCTACTAAACCGGGGGCACAAGTCGCTGCAATGCCGTCAATTTCTGACCAACTCAGGTTTGCTTCACCGAGACACTGGGCAATTACCTGATTGAGCATTTCTAGGTGACTCCGGGAAGCCACTTCCGGCACTACCCCGCCATACTGCTCGTGGATTTTAATTTGCGATGCTACAACATTGCTGCAAACTTGACGATTCTTAACAATTGCTGCTGCTGTTTCGTCACAACTTGTTTCGATTGCGAAAATGGTTGCCATTAACTGGTAATTTTATTTGATAGGTTAGTTATTGCTAGCTTAACTAATTCGGCGCAAGTCCCCCGCTATACCTGTACTCAGGTTATTGTTAAGGGATTTTTGCCCGATCGACAGGTAAGGTCATCATCTGATGCAAGGAAGGAATATCCTCGCGGTATTGCTAGCTCAGCATTGACCTATGAAAACGCGAATCCCTCATTCTATTGGGTTTTGCCGCATCACTGATGGATACTTTTAGACTGTCAACAAATGCGGTAATCTGGATTCCAGATCGGCAAGTTGAAATGCTTGTACAAAAACTTATTGTTTTGTAACAAAAGGAAACAATTCCATGCGACGATTGTTTGCTGCAATTTTAGTGTTGAGTGTCTGGATCAGTTTTGCTCCAGTTGCTTCGGCTTACAATTTAGTGCCGTGCAAAGACTCTCCCGAATTCAAAGAACTGGCTAAAAATGCACGTTCTACCAATGGCGACCCCGCATCTGCGAAAGCAAGATTCGAGCGCTATTCTCAAGCTATGTGCGGCCCGGAAGGATACCCGCACTTAATCGTAGACGGCAACTTGAGCAAAGCAGGGGACTTTTTGATTCCTAGCATACTGTTCTTGTATATCGCAGGTTG
The DNA here is from genome assembly GCF_036701635.1 of Microcoleus sp. N9_B4. NCBI lineage: Bacteria > Bacillati > Cyanobacteriota > Cyanophyceae > Oscillatoriales > Microcoleaceae > Microcoleus > Microcoleus sp. N9_B4. The sequence goes on from NZ_JAUBRC010000007.1 coordinate 129,469, forward strand.
GATTGGTTGGGTGGGCCGTTCTTATCTGCAAGTTACCAAAAAATCAGCAACCCCAGAGGAAAAAGAGATTATTATCGACGTTCCTTTGGCAATCCAATGTATGCTGGGCGGCGTTTTATGGCCTCTGGCAGCTCTCACATCAATCACCAGCGGTGAAATGTTTGCGAAGGACGACGAAATTACTGTTTCCCCCCGCTAAAATTGGGAAATGGAGAAGAGTTAATAGCTAATAGTTAAGTAATTAACTGGCAATTAGCAATTAGCCCTAGACCGATCGGCAATTACCAACTGTCTCGAATTTTCAGGAGCAGAATTCATGCAATACTTTGTCAAGTTTCTTTCGACAGCACCAGTATTGGCTATCCTTTGGATATCTATTCAAGCTGCGGCTTTAATTGAATTTAACCGCTTTTTCCCCGACCTGCTTTTCCATCCAATGCCTTAAGATTTGAGGGAAATTAGGTTGCAAAACCTAGGTAAAAGTTGAGAGTTTTGATTTTTGAATTATGAGTTACAGGTTAATTTAAAACTCAAATATCAAAACTCTCAAACCAGATTAGTTGGTGCAAGACCAGCGCAGAAATGGGAAAAGCCAAGAATATAAACTATTTAGTTATCAAATTAGTTGCCAATGACTAATGACTAATGACTAATGACTAATGACTCATGACTAATGACTAATGACTAATGACTAATATTGTGAATCGATGAAGTCTTATCTCGCCGCAGCAATTCAAATGACTAGCTTGCCTGACCTGCAAAAAAATTTGGTTCAGGCAGAGGAATTAATCGACCTGGCAGTGCGTCGGGGTGCGGAGTTAGTTTCCTTACCAGAAAATTTCTCGTTTATGGGAGAAGAGGAGGAAAAGATTGCTTCTTCAGAGGCGATCGGCCTCCAAAGCGAAAAATTCCTCAAAACAATGGCCCAACGGTTCCAGGTAACGATTCTGGGCGGCGGATTTCCCGTGCCGACTCCAGGGGGGAAGGTATACAATACTTGTTTGCTGGTAGACCCAAACGGCACTGAAGTGGCAAGGTACAGAAAAGTACATTTGTTCGATGTGGATGTTCCCGACGGCATTACTTACAGGGAATCGAACACTGTGAAAGCTGGTGAAGATTTGCCACCGGTTTATGTGTCGCCGGAGTTGGGGACGCTGGGACTTTCCGTGTGCTATGACGTGCGGTTCCCGGAAGTGTACAGGCATTTGTCGTACAAGGGGGCTGATATTTTGTTCGTGCCGGCGGCGTTTACTGCTTACACTGGCAAGGATCACTGGAAGGTTTTGTTGCAAGCTAGGGCGATCGAGAATACTTGTTATATGATTGCCCCGGCACAGACTGGACACCACTACGGCCGCCGTCAAACACACGGTCACGCGATGATTATAGACCCTTGGGGCGCGGTTTTGGCGGATGCTGGAGAGGAACCGGGTGTGGCGATCGCAGAAATTAATCCCGATCGACTAGAACAAGTCCGCCGCCAGATGCCATCTCTGCAACACCGGGTTTTTCTGTGAAGGAATTTTGAGACCAATTGGTCTCAAAATTTCAGTCCCCGTCAGCGACAAGACCTGAAAAGTTTTTATTCGATAAAGTAATTGTGTAGGTTCGTACACACAAGAACTTAGATCATGTGCGTGCGATCGACAACAATAAGCGGGTGGGGGCGGATTTACGCCGATCTATAAGTGATCATATTGTCGATCGGGCGTGACTCTGGCCCCGACAGCTTAATGATATTGTTTTTTCCTGCAGATGAACGGCCAATAACTCGCGATAAAATGTCTAAGGCAGGTTCAATGGGCGTGCACTTCTGCTAAAAGGTGAATTAGCGAAAGTAGAATTGCACGAAATGCGTCTTTTTGGAGAAATGAAACACACTCTTTCGGTTTTAGTTGAAGATGAAGCGGGTGTCCTCACTCGAATTGCTGGTTTGTTTGCCCGTCGGGGTTTTAATATTGAAAGTCTGGCCGTTGGCCCGGCGGAACAAGGGGGAGTGTCTCGGATTACGATGGTTGTACCCGGAGATGACCAAATTATCGAACAGTTGACAAAGCAACTGTACAAGTTGATTAACGTGCTTAAAGTTCAGGATATAACGGAAATTCCCTGTGTGGAACGGGAGTTGATGTTGCTGAAAGTTAATGCTGCTAGCGGGACGCGATCGGAGATAATTGAGTTAGCTCAAATTTTTAGAGCGCGAGTGGTGGATATTGGTGATGATACGCTGACATTGGAAGTTGTCGGAGATCCCGGTAAAATGGTGGCGATCGTCCAGGTTCTGAATAGATTTGGGATTAAGGAAATTGCTCGTACTGGGAAAATTGCCCTGACGCGGGAGTCGGGGGTAAATACTGAGTTTCTCAAGTCTTTGGAAGCGAAACTTTAAGTCAGGAGTCAGGAGTCATTAGTCATTAGTCATTAGTCATTAGTCAGAAAGAATGTTTTAACTTTTAACTTTTGACTTCTTATTGCCAATTATCAATTACCAATGACTGATGACCAATGACTAATGACTCCTGACTCATTACCATTTAGGTTGACTTTCTATCAAAAGTGTTGCTGCGATGCTGTCTATCGGCTTTGAAAAAAAGTATCCTTGTCCGTATTCGCATTGCAGCGCCCTGAGTAAATTAAGCTGTTCGCTGGTTTCGATGCCTTCAGCGATTACATCCATACCTAAATGACTGGCTAAAATTAAAATAGTCTGTACAATTGCTTCGTTTCCTTCATCTTCAGTCATGCGGCTGACAAAAGCTCGATCGATTTTTAAAGCATCAGTTGGAAAGGTGTGTAGGCGGCTCAAAGAAGAATAGCCAGTGCCGAAATCGTCAATATATAATTGAATTTCTAAATTTTTCAGTTCCGCGAGGATAGCCACTGCAGATTCGGCATTCTCCATGATGACGCCTTCAGTAATTTCTAACTTTAAAGTGCGAGGGTCAAGCTGAGTTTCTTGTAAAATTGCGCTAATGCGATCGATTAAATCGGGTTGTTTAAATTGTTGATTAGAAAGGTTGACGCTGACAGTCAGAGGCGGATTTTCTGGGAATTTTTGGTGCCACTGGTGGATCTGATGGCAAGCCGATCGCATCATCCACCAGCCAATAGGTATAATCAATCTAGTTTCTTCAGCTACTAAAATAAACTCGCCAGGAGATACGACACCCCGCTGCGGGTGATACCACCGCAGCAGCGCTTCAAAACCGCTGATTTTACCGCTAGTTAGAGAGACGATGGGCTGATAGTAAAGCTGAAATTCCTGGGAGTCTAAAGCGCGTCGCAGGTCGTTTTCCAGTTGCAAAAGGGCGACGGCGCGAGTGTGCATACTTAAGTCAAAAACTTCGTGGCGAGCTTTGCCCAATCCCTTAGCATGATACATGGCAGCATCTGCATCTCGGAGCAGTTCTTCAGGTCGATCGTACAACATGGGGAACGGGACATTGGGAACAGGAGAGTCGGAAGATAAGCAAGACAAAGAAGTTTCCCGATCGATATTTCCCAGATTTTCGGGACTCGACAGTTTGCTGGTTTCCCTTGAATACCGAGGAACACCAGAACAAACAATCCCAATGCTAGCACTGGTAAAAACTTGATATTCGTTAAGGTAAAATGGCTCTGCCAGTTCCGCCTGCACTCGTTCGGCAATCTGGATCGCATCCTCGGTGCTTTTGATATTTTCCAGCAAAATAGCGAATTCGTCGCCGCCGAGGCGGGCAACAGTATCTCCAGCCCGCAAACAAATTTCCAGGCGCTGCGCGATCGCAATCAGCAACCGATCGCCCACTAAATGCCCCAAACTGTCGTTAACAACCTTAAAGCGATCGAGATCGATAAACAACACCGCAAACAAAATTTCGGGGCGGCGTTTTGAAAGCTCGATCGCGTGTCCCAAGCGATCCATAAATAAAGATCGGTTGGGCAAACCGGTTAGCATATCGTGCAAAGCATCGTGTACTAACTTATCTTCTGCTATTTTGCGGAGGGTAATATCTTCGACAGTGCCTTCGTAGTAAAGTAAATTTCCGTCAGGGTCGCGAACTGCCCGGCCGTTCTCGGAAACCCAGATAGTAGTGCCGTCAGCGCGGTAAACTTGAGACTCGAACTCAGACACAAAACCCTGTTTTTCGATCGCGCGCAAAAACTCGACGCGGCGGTTGGGATCGAGGTAAAGTTGGCGGTCTATGTCTTGGATATTCGCGATCAATTCGGCGGCCGAGGAGTAGCCGTAAATTCTCGCCAAAGCAGGGTTAGCGCTGAGGTAGCGCCCGTCAGGCGTTATCTGGAAAATGCCTTCGATCGCATTTTCAAAGATACTGCGGTATTTCTCTTCCGCCTGTTGCAGCGCGAATTCTGCCTGCTTGCGATCCGTGATATCGGTCAACGTGCCGAGATACCCTAGAACTTCCCCGCTTTTCGTCATTTCTGGCACTGCTTGGCAAAAGACCCAGGTTGTGAAGTCACCGTTGCAAAAACGGTACTCTAACTTACAGGGCGACTTGTCTGTGACAGCGCGATACCACTGGCTCAAAACACGCTCGCGGTCTTCGGGATGCAAACTTTGCGCCCAACCTTCGCCTAGTGCGTTTGGTGCAGTCAGTCCCGCCATCTCCAAAAATCGCTCATTGACGTACAAGCAATCTCCAGCAGCGTCGGCGCGTAAAATCCCGACCGGCAGTATTTTTGCCAAGGTGTAATAGCGATATTCGCTTTCTAGCAGCGCGCTGGCAGCTACTTTAGTCTCGGTGATGTCAAACATGGCGCCTTGAAGAATGACAGACTTGCTTGCTTCATCGCGAACTGCAGTCGCTTGATCGCGGAACCAGACGACTCGACCGTTGCGGGCGATCGCGCGGTATTCTGAAACCAGCAACCCCTCGCAGAAGATATCTTCTCCATCGGTGAATTTCTGTGTGGCGTTTTCCACTAACACGCGGTCACGGTCTTCTGGGTGAACGAGTTTCAGCCACAGGTCGGGATCTGCTCTCCATTCAGCTACAGAATAACCTAGAAAAGTCTCGATTTGCGGGCTGATGTAAAGTTTGGCAGCCTTGCGGTTGAGGGGAGAAATGTAGGTGACAGCGGGCATTTGTTCTACCAGGGCGCAGTATTTCGCTTCTACAGTAGACAGTGCTGCTTCTAGGCGCTGCCGCTCTAATTCGGCGGCGGCCCGTCCGGCAAAGATGCTGAGAATTAATCGGAATTTGGCAAGATGCGCTTCCACCAGGGGTCGATCGTGAAAAATACAAATAATGCCTAAAGGTTCGCCGTAAGAGTTTTTCAGCAAGACTCCCAGGAAACTGCGCGCACCTGTAACTACCGGTCTGCGGTCTTCTGGAAAGGTTTCGCAGAGGTAGTCGGGACAGGAATACATTCCCTCCTCCAGCACCCGCGCTTCAGGAGTATTGGCGGTGCCGCACTCAAAGTTTGGCTGCTGCTGTCCGTCGATCCAAAAACTGATAACTTGCAATCTATCGGCAGCAGCATCGGTGCGTGCCTTCGACTTAATCGATTTGGCAACGACGGCGGTGCGAACTCCGAGTGCTGAGGCTAAGTGGCAAACTAAGGCATCAAAGAATTCTGCTCCCCCCGGCGACTCAGTACCTGCTAGGATTTCGCCCAGCAAATCTTCCTCTAATTGCGCGAAAGCATTAACTTTGGGAGGATTCTCGGCATTCGGGCGATCGGGATTTTCCCCCATCGAACCCGAAATGCTCAGACTTAGGGTTTTGCAGGTTCCAGGCCCCACAATAGGCGAAGAATTCACAGTTAGGCGCTGTTGCTTAGCCAAGAATACAGCGTGCCCAATACCTAAAACTTTACCCAAGAAACTGTCAGTTGCCGGCCACCGATTTGAGTTCGGGCAAATCAAAAAGTTTTTCCGCATTTTCAATCCCCCAGATAAATCGTCGGTTTTTAATTCTGCCAACTGCCGTTGCTCGTCGGCTAGCGGTAGACTAGATGGCCTTCGCTGCCACTTGAGATAAATCGCGGACACCACGGCTAAAGTCGCCAATAATCCCAGAAGATATGCAAGAATCTCAAAGTAAAAAAATAAATCTAGATCGAACATCGATTAGCACCGCTCGACAATTGTTGTAGTTATCTGAAGCCAATCTATTTAAAAATAACTAAGTATCGTCACGGATGGGTAACGAATACAAGGTCAGATCGCCGTGAAGGCGACAAGAGAGTTAACAGTTCACAAAAAACCGGGCAATACTTGACACTGCCGAACTCTTTGTGGTTTTTTTCGTACAGGCTGAACCCGTACAGGTGAAATTTTAAACACATATATAGCCTTTCTCAGAAAGATGAGGTACTCATGGGCATAGGGCATAGGGCATAGGGCATAGGGCATAGGGCATAGGGCATACCTCACTTTTTTGAGAACCGCTATATACGATTGTGGCACTCCTCTAAGGGGGTGAGTTTACGTTTACTTTTCTAATTATATTTAACGCTGCATTCACATCAGCATTAATTCGACTTTCATTCCAAGACCGAAACCACTCGCGTTTACCGATCTTACCCTGGTAAGACTCTTGCTTACCGACAGGCTCTAAATCCCCAAATCTGCACTTATTTGTATAATATGCTTGTGTCAATATTACCTTGATACCGACTAACTCAGTTTTGTAAGTAATAAATTTTATGGGCTGGCTATGAGGAATTACGCCAAAAGCATGATGATTTTTTGGTAATTTTATATTCTGTTTATTCCTCACATTTGTGCCAATAATTAACTGGATTATTTTCTCATCCTCCAACCGCTTGATAATCAAACTACTGGTCTGATGAAGGTAGTTTTCTAAAGGCTTGTTTCGATTAAATGTGATTTGCTGGATTTGGCGCGTGGTAGATTTTTCCTGGTCATTATTTGACAGTAAAAATGCTCTGCGTTGATTGAAACCTTGATTAATTGATTTGAGATGTTTTTTAGCATAAATAGTTCGAGTAAATGTTGGCTTATTAGATGCCAAAGCGACGAAGTGATCAATCCCTAAATCTATACCTGCTCTGAGGTGGTAATTTAAATCCACCAACGTTACAGGCTTTTGATTAGCAACCTCAAAAAAGTAGAGCGCTGTTGCAGGAACTACGCTTACCTTGATGACATTTTGGGATTTTGTATAAAAAATTATGTCACTTTGAGATAAATGAAGTAGTCCATGATTGGGGTTTATCCCCCTTTTTTTTATGGATTGGTTATCAGAACTGAACAAGTTACGCGTACAGATTTTATGTTGGTATTGGGGGATGCTGGGTAGGAATGAAAATCGAGGGATATCTGGGTCATAAGCTATTCTTGAATTTTGGCAATCCTCCCAATCGTGAATAACTTGTTTGAGACCTTTATTTCTAATTTTAGCAGTGAATGATTGAGAGCAGTCTCTAGGTTTTAAGATGGCAAACAACTGTCTGATAATTCTAGTTCCACCAACTTTATATCCCGAACTGAAAAAGTGTTTTATCATAAATGTTTACCATGATTGTAGATTTTCTTTTGACATAAATGATAAATCATCAAACTGTTTACAAAACTGATGCTGACGATCTATGTAATGCCTTTCAACAACAATCATAAATTTGGGGATAAACGAAAAGTTTTTTGTTGCTTTGCTAAGCAATATACAATAAAGTCTAGGGATTATCTGATCTAGTGTAACACCCATGATGAAAGCGATCGTTTTTCAAACCCCCGGCAGCCCATCCGTATTGAAACTGCAAGATATCCCCGCCCCTACTATACAAACAGAAACTGAAGTTTTGGTACGGTTGCGAGCGGCGGGTATCAATCCGATAGATACTAAGTTGCGATCGCGCGGCACTTTTTACCCCGACAAAACTCCTCACGTTTTGGGGTGCGATGGTGCTGGAGTCGTAGAGGCTATCGGTGCTGGTGTGCAAAGTTTCCAAGTGGGAGACGAGGTTTTTTTCTGCAATGGCGGTTTGGGCGGGTCGATCGGTACTTATGCTGAGTTTGCCGTTGTAGACGAACGCTTTCTCGCCCTCAAGCCTGCTGCTTTAAGTTTTGCTGAGGCGGCGGCGGCACCGTTAGTTTTAATTACAGCTTGGGAATCGCTGTACGATCGAGGGCGCTTGCAAGCGGGTCAAAAAGTGCTGATTCAAGCTGGTGCCGGCGGTGTGGGCCACGTCGCGGTACAGTTGGCGAAGTTGCAGGGTGCAGAGGTTTGCACGACTGTTAGTTCTGAGGAAAAAGCCAATTTTGTCAAGCACTTAGGTGCAGATGCAGTTATTTTATACAAAAATACCAATGTTGTCGATGAGGTTTTGACTTGGACTCAAGGACAAGGAGTTGATTTGGCTTTCGATACAGTCGGGGGAGAAACTTTTTACCAAACTATTCCGACTGTGAAAATTTATGGAGATTTGGTAACAATTTTGGAACCCGATCCAGCTTTGGGGAATTTGAAAACAGCGAGAATGCGGAATCTGAGAATTAGTCTGGAATTAATGTTAACACCGATGCTAGAAGGTTTGGTGGAGGAACAGGAACAGCAGGCTCATATTTTGCAGAAGTGTTCTCGTTTGTGCGATCGCGATTTACTAAAAATTCACGTCAGCAAAACTTTCCCTCTCGAAGAAGCGCAAGCCGCTCACGAACTGTTAGAAACAGGCTCAGTAACTGGTAAAATAGTGCTTGAAATTGGGGGCTAAAATTGCGGATGCTTAAATTTGCGGGTTGAAGAATCGCGGGCGATTGAGAATTGCGGGCGATTTCAAGAGACTGTTTGCGAATTAAAAAAGCGTGAAACCAAACATCCCATAATCATCGCAGGAAAGCTATAGCAATCCTTGCAGGAGTCGTAAAATTTTTACCCCACCCCAACCCTACCCGATGCCTTGGGGAGGGAGTAAGAAATTCACAAATGATGCGAGGATTGCTATATAAAAAAGAGCGAAAACCGCATAGGGAAAATGCCACTGTCGATCGACAAATTTGGGCGTCAACTGCTGAAGTTGACACGACGAATGGCACAGCGCCCTGTCCTAATTTGGGGTAATTAACGGCGATTCCCTTGTAACCAAATTTCCAGCGTCACCAGCAGCCACAGCTTCAGCCCATAGCGGGGAAAAACTTCCCCACGATAGTTTAGCCACTCGCGGATTAGTGTTCGATCGAGGTAAGGCGCGATCGCCGCATGACGATTCAGCAGCAACGATCGCGCTTGCCGCTGCCAATCCCTCAAAAACCACTGCTGCATCGACATCACCATCCCGCTTTTCGGACGGTTGACAATGACATCGGGCAGCAAATCCGCCACAGCAGCCTTGAGAACCGCTTTTTCCTGCGCGCCCGAAAGCTTATATTCTGGCGGAATTTGCAAACTCAGCGCCACCATCCGCGCATCGAATAGGGGCGATCGAGCTTCCAATCCCGCCGCAGCCGTGAGATTATTCACCTTGGTCAAAATGTAATCGGCTCCTTTAAACTCAATGTTGAGCCGCATCAGCCGATTCAAAAACGTCGTTTCTGTCTGTTGCAATTCCTCAGCAAAGACGGAAGGCGCATTCTTCACCTTTTCCCAAACCTCCGGCTTCAGCAAACGCGGCAAATCCACATAGCATTTTTGAAACGAAGTCAAATAAGCTGCGATCGGATCTGGTTTACCCTGAATTGAACCATACAAACTATTCAGCAGCATCGGCTTATTTTTCGGCCCGCCAAAGCACGGATCGCCGCCTTCGCCATTCAGTACCACGTCTGCGAATTGCTTTGCCGATCGCCCCAACAGCAAATTGGGAACCGTCAAGCCTTCCCCCACCGGATCATCCATCGCCGCCAGCGTTTCCGGCAGCAACTCCCAAATTTGCTGCGGCGAAACTTCCAAAACGTGGTGCTCAGTGCCACAATGTGCTGCGACGAGGTTGGCAAATTCAATCTCGCTGGGATATTGAGCGCCAAAGTGCATCGAAAAAGTGTGTACCGGACGATCGTGCAGCCTTGTGGCGATCGCCGTGACGCAACTTGAATCAATCCCGCCCGAAAGATATGCTGCGACTGGTTCGCCCGCTGGTAGCGCTTCCTGCACCAGTTGTTCCAAAAGCGATCGCACTTGTTGACTATGCCATTCCAAAGGGCGATCGGCGTTAGTAATTTGCTCCTGTGGCTGCCAGTATCTCTGCACCTCAACATCCGGTAAGTACAGGTAGCTACCGGGCCGCAACTCTCGCACCGCTTCCCACAGCGTTTGTGATCCGGGTACAAACGCACAGCACAAGTAGTCGCGCAAAGCAACTAAATCAAGTTCTCGATCGTGATATGGATTGAGCGATCGCAGTCGAGGCGCAATCCAGCGAGTCGTTCCTGCACGGGTGTAATAGAGGGTTTTGGCTCCAACGCGATCGCGCCCCAGACACAAGGTTTGCTCGTCTCGATCCCACACAGCAAGAGCAAATTGTCCTGACAGCAATTTCAGAGTTTCAATCCCCGACTGTTCCCACAGCCGCGCGACGATCGCCAAATCGGTCAATCCATCTGTGTCAATCTGTTGTTTGAGCATGGGGGTGCGATCGAAGCTGCAGTCACCTACCAGCACAAATCGCTGATTGGGGCTGAAGGTGGGTTCAGCTCCGATTATGGCAAAACCGGAAGTTTCCCAAGTTGCAGGGTGCGATCGGGCTTCTGGGCCCCAAGCAATCACCCAATTCGGGTAGATAGACTTCTGAGTCTGCATTTTAAATTAGAGAGCTCCCATAATTATTGTGGAACAGGCAAGATGCCTGTTCAAAACAGGCTTTTCTGGAGACGACTATTACATTAAAAAACGTTTGAAAGTAACTTATAAATCAAGCGAAAAATAGCTGTGCCAGCGATCGCACCCAAAGCACCCAACCATCCCACAAACAACACGCCAGTGATAGCAGAATTCGGATAAATCGCAACTGCCGCCGTCTGTAAAACCGGGAAAAACCACAGCAAAGCCACAGTACCTGCACCAATAATCAACATCTCAGTTTGTTCGATCGCCCTGCGGTACTGCCCGTAAATCAAACCCGCCACAATCATCCCCAACAATCCGATACTCAAGCCAGGAGAGGGCAGCAAACTCGTCAGGGCGATCGCCAGCACCCCCGCCTCAAAACCCGTAAACGCCGCCCCCGACAAAACCTCCCAAATCGAAAAAGTCGCTCTTTGCGAAGGTTGCAGCCCTCCTGGAGGTGTTGCAGGAACCCGTACAGGAGGAGGCAGAGTTGGTTGAAGAGGTATCGGAGGCGGCGCCACCACTACTGTAGGTGGTTGAGAATTTTGTTGAGGCCGAGACATCAGAGCCGCTTCCACCTCACTCGCAGATTGAAAACGCTGGCTGGGAGCTGATAATAACATTCGATCGAGAACGTGAGCCAAACGCGAACTTACCTGCACCCGCGAATGCCAATTCCACTCATTTCTGTAACTATCAAAAAGCTCCGTCGGCTGCAAACCACTCAGCAAAGTAATACAAGTCACAGCCAAAGCATACAAATCCGTTGCCGGATAAACTTCTTGCCCGCTCATCTGTTCTGGCGGAGCATAACCCAAAGAATAAATACCAGTCGAAGCTTTTGCACTCCCAACACTTTGTGTTACTTGTTTAACAGCCCCAAAGTCTAATAAGTAAAGCCGACCGTTTTTACCCCGCATAATATTAGCAGGTTTAATATCCCGGTGAATCGAACCGCGAGAGTGCACAAAATCGAGAACCTTCAAAATTTCCCGCAGCACCTCTACCGTTTCCGCCTCTGAAAACCTGCCTTTAACAGCTACTTCATCCTCCAAATTTGTACCGTCAATAAATTCTTGAACCAGATAGAAAAACTGATCGTTTTTTCCCGGCTGCAAACTCGTAACAGTCAGCTCAAAAAAAGCCAGCAAACTCGGAATTTGGGAATGTTCGTTTCCCAGTTCTTCCAGCACCGCCGCTTCCCGTTCAAACAGAGTTTGAGCAATTTTTAGCTGGGGCGGAGTCAGACTTACCGATGGCTGCAAAAGTTTAGCAACGCACTGCCGCATCGCCGGAGTATAGCGGTCTCTGGCCAAAAATGCCGCCCCAAAACCGCCTTGACCCAACAACCTCACGGGCAAATAGCGCCCGCCCAAAATCAGGGGCATCCCGCAAGTCGTGCAAAACTTTTGCTGCACGGTTTTCAGCAGCGAACTGTCATCGAGGTCGGGAAAATAGTTTTGAGGGCGCGGGCAGCCCGGGCGGGTGCAGTAAACTTCCATTTTTGTTTGCTAAGAAGAAGAGGGAAGAAGGAAGAAGGAAGAAGGAAGAGGGAAGAAGGAAGAGGGAAGAGGGAAGAAAAAGTGATTGTTAAATCAGATTCCAATTTCTCAACTAACCGCGAACTGCTAACTGCCAGCGACCTAAGAGATTAACTTCCCGCCGAGTTGGGAGTTGCTATTTCTATGAATCCCAAATCGAGCGCTGGGGGTTCTTTCTTCTCCAGGATGGTGGAATAAGTAGCAAACTGGGGCAAAATTTCATTGCTGAAAGCCTCTGCTGCTTTAGAACGGTAGCGGTTGGGGTTGTAAATCAGCGACAAAATGCGAGTTACCAGAACTTCGTCCATTTGAGATTTGTGCAAGACGCCCATGAGCAACTCTTTTTCGATCGCCGAAACCGAGACAAAAGCAGCTCCCAGCCCCGACTGAACAGCATTTTTAATTGCTTCGATCGAATTTAGTTCCATCTCTATTTTCAAGCGGCGCGTGTCTATGCCGCAGCGAGTCAGTACCTGATCGATTACTTTGCGGATCGTAGACTGCGAATCGAGAGATATAAACTGCAATTTGTAAAGGTCTTCTTTTTGGATAGTTTCTTGTTGTACCATCGGGTGAGATGGAGGGAGAATCAGAGCCAGTTCGTCCTCAGCGTAAGGAACAATTTCTAAAGCTTCTACAAGTTCGGTAGGAATTTCTCCGCCAACAATTGCCAAATCGATTTGCCCGTTGGCCACACTCCACGCCGTGCGGCGGGTCGAGTGAACGTGAAGTTGTACCGCTACATCCGGGTACTTTTGGCGAAACATCCCAATCATCCGGGGCAGCAAATAGGTTCCCGTTGTTTGAGAAGCGCCGACGATCAAAGTACCGCCTTGAAGATTTTGCAAGTCTTCCAGAGCTCGACAAGTTTCCTGGCAAAGCGATAAAATTTTCTCCCCGTAACTCAGCAGCAGGTGTCCGGCTTCGGTCAGTTGAGCCCGCCGCCCCCCCCGGTCAAACAGCGGCACGTCCAATTGTCTCTCTAAGTTTTGCACCTGCAAGCTAACTGCTGGCTGGGATACATAGAGGCTGTCCGCGGCGCGTTTGAAGCTTCCTTCAGAGGCGATCGCCTTGAGAATGCGTAACTGGTCTAAAGTGAAAGGAAGGTCAGACATATATCTAAATTGTCAGTTGTCAGTTGTCAGTTGTCAGTTGACGGTTGACGGTTGACTGTAGGCAGCGAACAGCAAACAGCGAACAGTCAACAGCGAACAGTCAACAGCGAACAGCGAACAGTCAACAGTCAACAGCGAACAGTGAACAGTTAACTGACTGATAACCGCTGAATGCTCCCATAGATACTTTGTGACACAAATTGGCCGAGAATCAATAACTTTTCTTAATATTTGCAATGACGATCGACTTGGCGCTCGACTCCCACTTAGTTATTCTGGGCCTGTTACTGGTTTTTGCGATCGCCCACAGCGGTTTAGCAGCCCTCCGGCCCAAAGGTGAAAAGCTGATCGGGCCGAGACTTTATCGCGTTTTGTTTGCCCTTGTCAGTTTGCCGCTAGCCGTCATTCTGATTGTCTACTTTTTCAACCACCGCTACGACGGGGTACAGCTTTGGCAAGTACAGGGATTACCCGGAGTTAAACCGGCAGTTTGGATACTTTCGGCAATTTCCTTTCTGTTTCTTTACCCAGCAACTTTCAACCTCCTAGAAATTGCCGCCGTCCAAAAGCCCCAAGTTCACCTCTACGAAACTGGCATCATTCGCATCACCCGTCACCCGCAAATGGTGGGACAAGTGATTTGGTGCGTGGCCCACACCCTGTGGATTGGCACTAGCTTTACCCTCGTCACTTCCATCGGTTTGGTACTTCACCACCTGTTCGGAGTGTGGCACGGCGACAGGCGGCTTCAGGCTCGTTTTGGAGAATCCTTTGAAACCATCAAATCTCGAACCTCAATCATGCCTTTTTTGGCAATCCTACAAAAGCGTCAAACCCTTGATTTGCTTGAGTTTCTGCGCCCTTCCTACGTAGGTGTAGTCATTTTTACTGGTTTGCTGTGGGAAATTCATCCTTTTTTGATGCGTGTCACTAGGAACATATACTGGTAGCATGATCCCTAGGATAGAAAAAAATTATTAAATTTTGAGGGCTCATGGTGTTGTCGGTTAGCGAACGCACTTTTGCACAAGAGGTGTTTCAAGCCTCTACCCCCGTTTTAGTTCACTTTTCGGCTCCTTGGTGCGGTTTGTGCCGCGCGATCGATCCCACGCTTAAGACTTTTGAGGCACAGTGGGCAGAAAAAGTCAAGCTCGTAGCGGTGAATGCTGATCAATGTTTCAAGTTAGCCCACACTTATCGGCTGACAAGTCTGCCCACGCTGATTTTGTTTGAGGGCGATAAAGTTCGATTTAGATTGGAAGACTACCAAGGACGCGAGGAACTGCGGCGGACTCTGGATTCCTGGATGCTGGTCACTCAACTTTCTTCCCAAACTCAACGCCTGCAACCAGAAGCAGTTAACAGGTAACGGCTGCAAGTTATTCGGCTTTTAGGTAGAAAGCAGAAGCAATTCCTCATTTGTCGATCGGCCACCTGAGCGCCAAATGTCGCAGTCCTGAACGCAGAAACAGTGTTTTTTACAAAAATATAGTGTGAAGCGCCAGGGTATCGGTTAAAAAACCAGGTTTCTTGATTTCTTTCCGTCTAAGCTCGATTTGTCAGTCTATATTTGGGCATAGATTTAAGGCGAACTAGATCGATGGGCTCGATCGGGAAAATAGGCAGTAGGTCTCAAGCGTTGTCGATCGACAACGCTTGAGAATTACAACAAGTATTTATGCCGGGTCGCGCAGGCGTGTGTCACAATTGTTTACAGTTTTGGCAATATCTAGTAGAAACTTTAAACTACCTATCAGTCATGGAACTGCTTTATCAATATGCTTGGCTGATTCCTGTCCTGCCACTGGCAGGCGCAATGCTAGTAGGTCTCGGCTTAATCACCTTTAACCAGGCAACCAACAAACTCCGACAAGCGAATGCGATATTAATCGTGTCCGCACTCGGAGGGTCAATGGTACTATCCTTCGCATTGCTGTGGAGTCAACTACAGGGCCACGCACCCTACACCCGCACTATTCAGTGGGCTTCTGCTGGCGACTTCTCGCTGAATATGGGCTATATCATCGACCCGCTGACGGCGGTGATGCTGGCGATCGTCACTACGGTCGCCTTTTTGGTGATGATTTACACCGACGGCTACATGGCTCACGATGACGGGTACGTGCGTTTTTACGCCTACCTGAGCATCTTCAGCGCCTCGATGTTGGGTCTGGTAATCAGCCCGAACATCGTTCAGATTTACATTTTCTGGGAACTCGTAGGTATGTGTTCGTACCTGCTAGTCGGATTTTGGTACGATCGCAAACCCGCTGCTGACGCTTGCCAAAAAGCTTTTGTCACCAACCGCGTCGGCGACTTCGGCCTACTGCTGGGCATCCTCGGCATTTACTGGGCCACCGGCAGCTTTGAATTTGAGGTGATGGGCGAACGCCTGCACTCCTTAGTCGAATCCGGCGCCCTCAGCGCGACTCTGGCGACGATATTCGGTGTCCTCATATTTTTGGGGCCAGCCGCCAAATCCGCTCAATTCCCCCTCCACGTCTGGCTGCCAGACGCAATGGAAGGCCCGACACCGATTTCGGCCTTAATCCACGCCGCGACAATGGTAGCCGCCGGCGTATTCCTGATCGCTCGGATGTACCCGGTGTTTGAAGGGCTGCCGGCTGTCATGAATTTGATCGCTTGCACCGGCTGTTTTACGGCATTTATGGGTGCTTCGATCGCGATTACCCAAAATGACATCAAAAAAGGCTTAGCCTACTCCACCATCTCCCAACTCGGCTACATGGTGATGGCAATGGGCGTCGGCGCTTACAGTGCCGGACTTTTCCACTTGATGACTCACGCTTATTTCAAAGCAATGCTGTTCCTGTGTTCAGGTTCAGTCATTCACGGTATGGAAGCAGTTGTAGGCCACAACCCCGCACTCGCTCAAGATATGCGAGTCATGGGCGGCTTGCGGAAATATATGCCGATTACCGCTTCTTGCTTTTTAATCGGAAATTTGGCAATCTGCGGAATTCCGCCGTTTGCTGGTTTTTGGTCAAAAGACGAAATCCTCGCCAGCGCCTTCGCAGCAAATCCCGCTTTGTGGGCTGTTAGCTGGTTGACGGCCGGGATGACCGCGTTTTATATGTTCCGAATGTATTTCAGCACCTTTGAGGGCGAATTCCGGGGCAATGACAGCGCCATCAAGCGGCAACTCTTGCAACCCGGTGTTGTTTTTGGCCCCGGAGCGATGAACGTTAAGGAATTGGCATCAACTGGCGACAGTCACGATGAGCACGACCATTTGCCTCACGAATCTCCTCTGACAATGGCTCTGCCGTTAGTGTTGCTGGCAGTACCTTCTGTGTTCATTGGTTTTCTCGGTACGCCGTTTGCCAATTATTTCGAGCAGTTTGTTCGCGCTCCAGGCGAGTCTCTGGAAGAAGTTTTGGAACACGCTGCTGAGTTCAATTTGACGGAATTTTTGATTATGGGCGGAAGCTCTGTAGGTATTGCTCTGCTGGGCATTACTTTGGCTTCTCTGATGTATTTGAGCCGTAAAATTGACGCAAGTGCGATCGCCCAAAAAATCAAACCGCTTTACGAGTTCTCCCTCAACAAGTGGTATCTCGACGATATCAACGATTTTCTCTTTGTCAAAGGCAGCCGCCGTTTAGCGCGGCAAGTCATGGAAGTGGATTTGCGAGTCGTCGATGGTGTCGTCAACTTAACAGGGTTTATCACCCTGGTTAGCGGCGAAGGTTTGAAATACTTTGAGAGCGGTCGCGCTCAATTTTACGCCCTGATTGTGTTTGTCGCAGTTCTGGGTTTTGCGATCGTTTCTGGAGTCAGTTAAATCGGTAGGGACACTGCCTTGTCTATGAGTGTCAACCAACAGGTAAAACCGATAGTCCGACAGTCCGACAGGGAATGAATTCCCTGTCTCAAAGCTAAAGTCCTCGCTATGAGGACTGAAGAAATCCTTAAACCTCTTATTGTGGAACAGGCATCTTGCCTGTTCAATACTGGCTTTTTTGGAGATATCTATTAGTCCTCTTCAGAGGACTTTCGCTATTAGCCAGGGGTTTCAACCCCTGGCGGACTCGTGGAATTGCAGATCATCGGCTTAAGTTGACACCAATGGGCAATGCCATTTCCCACCAGAAGATGTTTTAAGAACGGGTATTAGCTCAAGAACTCACAATTGACAATTAGCAAATAGAAATAAATCTTTCATTAAATTTAACTGTTGCGATCGCATAATTTGTCCAAATAATAGCCAAAAAAATTGTTCTGTCTAAAGAAAGTATAAAATTTAGGCTAAAATTGCAAAAAGGTGTTTAAACCTAATAACTGATGGATCATTTTAAAACGCAATGGATACAGCTAACTTTCCCTGGTTAACAACAACAATTCTGTTTCCCATTGCTGCGTCCTTGCTGATTCCTTTAATTCCCGATAAGGATGGCAAGACGGTGCGGTGGTATGCCCTAATTGTCGGTTTGATCGATTTTGCCCTACTTGTTTACGCTTTTTACACTCAGTACGACTTCAGTAATCCAGATTTGCAACTGGTAGAAAGCTATACTTGGGTGCAGCAACTCGATTTGAATTGGTCGGTGGGTGCTGACGGTTTATCGATGCCGCTGATTTTGCTGACTGGTTTTATTACTACGCTGGCTACTTTAGCTGCTTGGCCGGTCACATTTAAACCGAAGCTATTTTACTTTTTGATGCTGACAATGTACGGCGGCCAAATCGCAGTTTTTGCCGTACAGGATATGTTGCTGTTTTTCCTAGTTTGGGAACTGGAATTAGTCCCGATTTACCTGATTTTGTCAATCTGGGGCGGCAAGAAGCGACTCTACGCAGCAACTAAGTTTATCCTATACACTGCAGGCGGTTCGCTGTTTATTTTGCTGGGCGCGCTGACGATGGCGTTTTACGGCGATACGGTGACTTTCGATATGCGGGCGATCGCGCTTAAAGACTTCGCCCCCAATATAGAATTGCTTCTGTACGCAGGTTTCTTAATAGCCTACGGCGTCAAACTGCCAATTTTTCCCCTCCACACTTGGCTTCCTGACGCTCACGGCGAAGCAACCGCACCCGCCCACATGTTGCTAGCAGGAATTCTGCTAAAAATGGGCGGCTATGCTTTACTGCGGATGAATGCGGGAATGCTCCCCGATGCTCACGCTACCTTCGCACCCCTCTTAGTAATTTTGGGTGTGGTTAACATTGTTTACGCAGCCTTAACTTCTTTTGCTCAGCGCAATTTGAAGCGGAAAATTGCTTATTCTTCGATTTCGCACATGGGGTTTGTGTTGATTGGGATAGCTTCGTTTACCGATTTGGGAATTAGCGGTGCAATGCTGCAAATGGTTTCGCACGGTTTAATCGGGGCGAGTTTGTTCTTTATGGTGGGTTGCACTTACGATCGCACTCACACCCTCATGCTCGACGAAATGGGCGGTGTCGGGCAGAAAATGCGTAAGGTTTTTGCCATGTGGACTGCTTGTTCTATGGCTTCTTTGGCTTTGCCGGGAATGAGCGGTTTTGTAGCAGAATTGATGGTATTTGTGGGTTTTGCAACCAGCGATGCTTACAATCCGGTGTTTAAGGTTTGTGTGGTATTTCTAGCTGCTGTCGGGGTGATTTTGACTCCGATTTATCTGCTGTCGATGCTGCGTGAAATCTTCTACGGGCCTGAGAATAAGGAATTGTCCGATCACGAGGAATTGGTGGATGCGGAACCGCGAGAAGTGTTTATTATTGCGGCTCTGTTAGTGCCGATTATTGGTATTGGTTTGTATCCGAAGATGCTGACTCAGGTTTACGATGCGACTACTGTACAGTTGACTGCAAAGTTGCGCGATTCTGTGCCTTCGCTTGTGGCTAAGGCTGCTGCGGATAAAACTGTGTCTCTGCGTGCTCCGGCGATCGAGCCGAGCAAGTTGTAATTTGAACGAGATTTAGGAAGAAAACCCCCAAACCATTCTCAAATCTGGTTTGGGGTTTTCTATTTTTTTTTCTGAAGCTTGTCTATTAGAGTTTTACATCAATTTGCGATGATGTTATCTTTGAGATGTTTAGTCTTAACAATTTCATACTCAAAGAGAATGACAGACTATATTCGAGAGCATTATGTCAAGCCACTTTATCTCAAGGTTTTACATGGTAACTTTTTAGGGATTGGCAAAGATGTAGATGCGTTTGTGAACTCGACAAGAGTTGCTTTATATGAAGTAACTGACAAAGAACTGATCCAGATGTATAACGGTTGTTGGAGGCATACAATTACTGCAAGTTGGCTTTGTGGAATTGGGCGCTTTTCCCAACATCTCAATAAAATTGAAACTTTGCTGATTCCAAGTCAAACTTGTTATGCAGGACAATTTCATTGTTTTGCATTAGCTCGTTTTGGCGGTGCTGAGTCGGTAAGAGTTTTGCGATCGTATCTCGACACCTACTTACCCGTTGGTGATCGACAGTACGATCAATTATGGGCTATTGGAGCATTATGGTGGTTAGATCGCAGGCATGGAACAGATTATGCACAGGTTTATCTAGAAAACCCCAATAATTGGAAACTTGGATATCGAGACCAAGAGTATGGGACACTAAGCGCAGAGGAAGGAATTCTCCACTTTCAAAAGGTTATGGACTTTTTAGACAAATATTTCCCAGAATTTACGGCGTAGATAGCTCCGTTTTCTAAATATCGATTTGCCAGGAAGAAGCGATAATAGATAAGATGCCATTTTTATTGTAAGAGTGTGCCAACTATGACTGAGTTACTTGAGCGTGCGATCGCTAAGTTGAAAACCTTGTCTGCAAGTGAACAAGATGCGATCGCTTCAATGATTTTGGAAGAACTTCAAGACGATCTAAGATGGGATCGAGCATTTGCTAGTTCTCCCGATGTTCTTGCTAAACTTGCAGCCTCCGCAATGGCTGAGTATCACGCAGGTAAAACCCAAGAACTCGATCCAGAAACATTGTGAAGTCCCGTACTACAGCCGAATTCCGTAAATCTTTTGCGGCACTGCCAAAACAAGTTCAAGAGCAAACACGCGAAGCATATCGCCTGTTCAAGGAAAACCCAAGTTATCCAAGTCTGCGTTTCAAAAAAGTGCATCCAGAGTTACCAATCTACTCTGCTAGAATCAGCAACAACTATCGAGCCGTTGGTCAGTTGGATGGAGATACTGTGATTTGGTTTTGGGTTGGTTCACACGCAGAGTACGACAGGTTGCTATCTCAGTTATAATGGTTATTTCATCTACTTTAGTTTAACTTTATGAGAACGTTCACTGCGGTTGTTGAGAAAGACCATGAAACTGCTTTTGAGCTTTATACTGAGGCATTTTTATGTTGAACGTGACAGTTGACGAAATTCAGCGCGATCCTTCAAAGTATCTGCGTCAAGTGGAAGCAGGTGCAACTTTTGTTATCCTGCTTGCAGATAAGCCGATCGCCGAACTAAGACCTATTTCTAGCCACAAGCAATTACGACCATTCGGTTTGTGTGCAGGCGAGTTTACCGTTCCAGATGATTTCGACGCTCCTTTGCCGGAAGATATCCTCAGTGCATTTGAAGGTAAATGAAGATTCTGCTAGATACGCACATCTTTTTATGGTTCATCAGTGGTGACAGTTATCAACAGATGTTCGAGATGCAATTCGCGATCCAGATAATTATGTAGCAGTTCAGGGTTATTTGCCGTCGCACAACTTAACTTAACCGCTGAAGAGTTTTTAGAGTCTTGGTAAAATTAAAGGGAATACTAACCAAACTGCAACTCATCCTAAAAACCATCGAAGGTACCCGCATCACTTGCCAAACCATCCCTTGATGACTCATCATTATGTTGATGATTGTTTCATTCTGATAACTCAATTAATATGCGATCGCTCTTCTTGACTCTAGCTCTCATGTGTTTAGCCACCCCCGCTGTTGCCGCAACCTGCGAAGAAAGCTTTCAAAAAAAGGGAGACTTTTTCAATGGTGCCGCCTTTTCGGCGCGCGTTCAGGTTGAAGGGTTATCCGTAGAGAAAGCATTTTCCCAATTACGACCCATTTTGGCCCGCGAGAGCATCAAAACTATCAGCACCGATGTGAGCGCAGGTGTAATGAAAGCTGAAAATCCCGCAACAGCATTTCAGCGTGCTTTGCCGATCGATGTTTTTGCCTCAGCCGACGGAAATCTCTTAACTGTCGAGATGATCTTTACCATTCCCAGCGGCGTGGGCGCAAGTAGGGATACCGTGAAGCGATACTTGTGCGGTGCGCTAAATCAATTGTTGCCCAAAACTACAAACTAATATTTAACCGTAGATCGATCGCCCTTCTCTTCAAGCTCGATCGCTCTTTTAGTTTCCAGTCTGGCGAACTAAAATTGCTTAAGATTCAGCAGGGATCTGGAATGGTGAAATTATCTGTTGCCGAATGGGGATCTGAATTACAAACTCAGTGCCTGAGCCAGGTGTAGAAAAACACTTGATTTTACCGCGATGTTTTTCAGTAATGATTTGATAACTAATCGACATTCCCAAACCCGTACCTTTACCGATCGCTTTGGTAGTAAAAAAGGGGTCAAAAATGCGCTGCTTCACTGGGTCTGGCATACCGATTCCGTTGTCAGCGATCGCAACCTCCACCCATTGATTGTCGATCACAGAAGTCCGAATCTTAATTTGGTTCGCGGTGTCTTTAAGCTCCTGATAGGAGCGTTCGGTATTCATCTCATCTAGGGCATCCAGGGCATTAACCAAAATATTCATGAATACCTGATTGAGTTGTCCGGGGAAACATTCCACCTTCGGCAATGTGTCATAGTCTTTGATTACTACCACGGCTGGACACTCTGGTTTATCTTTGAGCCGGTGTTGCAAAATCAGCAATGTACTTTCAATTCCCTCATGAATATCAACATTTTTGAAGTCTGCTTCATCCATACGAGAAAAGTTTCGCAACGAGACGACAATACCGCGAATTCGCTCGGTTCCTACCCTGATAGATGAAATTATCTTTTGGATATCTTCAGTGAGGAATTCCAAATCGATTTCCTCTGCCATTGCTTGCACGTCTGGATCGTTGCTGGGATGGCGCTGTTGATAGAGTTCGATCATCTGCAGCAGATTTTGGGTATATTCGTCCAGGTGAGTAAGATTACCGTGGATGAAGTTGACCGGATTATTGATTTCATGGGCAATTCCCGCAACCAACTGTCCCAAGCTAGACATTTTTTCGCTTTGGATAACTTGCATCTGAGCTTTTTTCAGTTCGTTTAGGGTCGTCTCCAGTTCTTTAGCTTGTGCAGTCGAGGAGATTGCTAGTTCTTCGATCGCAGCAACCTGGGGCAGACTTGTCCAGCAAGCAATTGCCACTCCCACAAATGCCAGCGTCATCAACACAATAATCAGCAGATAGGGATTGTTAGTTCCGGCTTCTACCCGCAGCCAGGATCTGATCAGCCAACTGATCGTCGCTGTACCACAAATCAGCGCAATCAAAATTGCAACCTGAAACACTATAAAATCTTCGTTTTTAGGAGGAGTTACTGGCTTGGTATGGAGTCGATCCCACCACGGTAAGTGCAAAGGTGCCCAAGGAATCCACCCAATTGCAGCGTCGATCGCGATCACTGCTAACGGCAACAGCAACCCGATACCAAAATCCATCCATCCCCAGGCAACACCACCCACCACCAGGGAAATGAACTCCACCACCAGCAATGCTAAGGATAGTCGCCCCCAACGCACGACTGGATCGTTGCGCTGCATCCACAGCCCCAAGTGCAACCCCATGATAGAAATGAAAAAACTCACCCCTGACACCACGACAATTCGAGTGGTGTTGCCCCATATTAAAAATCCTAAACTACAGATAAAGGTTAGCAGCAGCGCGGGTTCTAGGGAACCTCGACGGGACACTGCGCCAAACACAGGAGACAACAGTCCATCCTGCGCGAGTTGAAAAAGGATGCGAGGCGTATTGCAAACGCTAGTCGCAGATCCCAACAAACAGCTAGCCGCAACCAGCAATGTGACTATGACAGGGGCAGCGTCTCCCCAGAAAGGCTTGGCAGCCACCAGGAATTTGCCGTACAAATTGCCTTCTAAATCGGGAGTGGCTGCCAACTGCACCAACACTAAAGTGCCACCGACAAACACCAGAGGCATGAACCAGGCAACCCAAGACAGGGCCTTGAGGGTGTCTTTTGGGTGGAGACTGTCTGCTACAAAGGATGAAGCTGTGTCACAGCCATAGAAGCTATAAGCGGCAAACAAGTACCATTTCAGCCAGTCCTTGACACTGATGGCATCAATGCTGCTGGGCAAGAGTCCGGGGCTTTGGGGCTCCAAGGCAAGCCAGCCTAAACCCTGAACGCAGAAGAGGAGTAAAAAGCCGATCGAAGGAAAGATAAAAAAGAGGTGCAGAATGGCGACGGCGCGGGTGCCACTGAATGCTAAAAAGTAAGTGATCGCAGTAAAACCGATCTCAAACACTTTTTCTGGAATATTCAGCCCCATCGGTTCTAAATGGAATTGGATCAAATCTGTGATGACGATCGCATTAATGGGCGGAAAGGAAACCCACCCCAAGAAGTAGGCAATCCCCAAGTAGCGGGAAAGGGCAGGGTAACGATGGAGCAATCGCGTGATGTAATTTGGTGTTCCCCCAGATACATCTGGATATTTCTCACCCAAACTCTGAACTTGAAGGTTAAACAGAATTCCGACGATCACACCAGGAATCCAGACCAACAGCGATGCAGAGCCAATTTCTGCTTGCATCAACGGCGCTAAGTTAAACCACATCAGATATCCAACCACACTAAACCCCCAAGCTTCCGCAGAGGACATGGTGCGCCGGAGGCGATTCAGAAATGGCACACGATCTATTTCCATAACAAACAGATAGGGGTAATCCTATTGTGATACAAGTGTAATTTCCACAATCAAGAAAAAAACAAATACCTAGTGTTTCCTTCTAGGGATGAAGATTATAAGCTCGATCTGATGTAGCGGTGAAAGATTGAGGCATTGAGTTGAGGTTGCTAGCGATCGTACTTTCGATCGCAATAACTCGTTGGAACTGATATCTTGCACCAGTTGCAATAACCCTTTCACGGGCGGGATCTCATGCCCACCCCACAAGAAAATTCACTTACTTTTTGTGGAACAGGTCGAAAAGCCTGTTAAGCGAGAAGGGTGAAATATTTCAGTTGAAACTGACTCAATAGAGTCTTTTCACTTTGTTTAATGTGCTGTTAGCTAGCTATCGCAATACCAATACTTTAAAAATACCAGTAGAGCGATCGCTCTTCAATTCACGCTCGATCGCTCTAGGGGTTTCTAGCGTTAAGTTTATTGGTGGATGTTCTGCATCAAGTTGGATGGAGACATTTTTACACTTGGCAAATTATATTTGGTTGCCGAAATCTGTGCAACCATTTCTGCACGAGACGAAACCTCAAGCTTACGGAACATTCGCTTCAAAGCTTGCTTCACCGAATTCTCAGTAATCCAAAGTTCCCTCCCGATTCCTGCGTTGGTTCGCCCCAAAGCAACCAATTCGGCAATTTGCAATTCACGAGGCGTTAGGCGTGAGGTCTTCAAAGGTTGGTGTTGCGATTCCCTACGGGATAGCTTCGCCGCGCGTACTGTTGCAGCCCAAACAGACAAATGCAAACAGATCGCACTCAAATCCGCTAGATTTTCTGTATCGAAGGCGGGCATAGACCGATCGCGCGTGCAACCCACTACACCCATTAATTGACCACGACTGACAATCGGCCCCGCCATCACGTGCCAATGATCGGGGCGGGGACAAATTATTGTCCAAACCTTGGGTGATGATGTCACTAATGCTTCATGGACAGGAGCATGGCGCTCCACTAAATAACGTGCAACAGGATTATGTTCGATTGATAGCGCAACTTTCAATGTTTTCTGAAAATTGCTATCTGCTAAAGGAAGTCCATCGAAGAAAAAAATTCCAGATCGTTTAGCTGCAAAATACTCGCCGATTTTGGGCACGATTTGCGATCGCAGCTCTTGTTCATCCTTCACATGGTCGATCGCTTCAAATAAAAGCTGCAAGGGACTTGTCATGCTCATGGTGTCAACCGATTTTAGATTTTAGATTTTAGATTTTAGAATTGACCCCACCGATGAATCCGGGGGCTTGTAACAAAATTGCTTGATTGTCAAAAAGAGTACCCGATCGAGGTCTAGAAGCATTGCAACACTCGAATTATATTATCCTTGTAAACTCCAAAGCAACTTGACATGATAACCAGTTCGGAAATAGAGCCTGATGGCACTCCCACACGTGGGATACTCATCAGCTTTTATGTGACTTCAATCATCTTTAATGTCTGCTTGATTGCTCAGTTATTAACGGTGGGAGTTGCCTACTTCAATAATCCTGCATGGTGGAATATTCATGTTTGGTTCGTGCGAGGGTACAGTGGGCTGTCATTAGTATTACTGGGATGGTCGTTAATAGCCCCCTTCTCACGCAGAATACGACATCTCGCCGCAAGTTTGCCAGTGCTGCTTGGACTACAATTTTCCAGCATTCATCTCACAAGTCCTCTTCACCTCGAAATACTCCATCCTCTCATTGGATTTACATTACTCTATGTTTCTTCAAGCCTTGTACATTCCATAGGGCGCACTTTCTCGCCCACCAACAATCATAACCATCAAATTTGAGAGGTAGAAATGACGCAAGATACAATTTTCAGTCCCTTCTTTGCAACAGTGTTTCTAACATTCTTAGTCTGGGCATATATGTACATTCGCCGTATCAGTTTTATCACCAGTAGAAAGCTCACCCAGAAAGAACTTGCTGTACCGGGTACACTGGCACAAATTTCCCCACCAAGCGTATCCAATCCATCGGATAACCTCAAGAACCTGTTCGAGATTCCGGTACTTTTCTATGCGCTTGTCCTATACCTGTTCATCACAAAGCAGGTGGATACAGTTTATGTGAACGCCGCCTGGGTCTTCGTTGTGTTTCGTACATTGCATAGCGCTGTTCATTGCACATTCAATCTCATCATACTTCGGTTCTACCTCTACGTATTTGCCACGCTCGCGGTGTGGTTCATCGCGCTCCGCGCAGCACTTATCCACTTTGGCACGTAGGTACGCTATTACTGTGGGTCGATCGCTCTTCTATTCGGTGCGTTAGCGAAGCCCGCCCCTACGGGGGCTACGCCAACGAAGAGGATCGCCCTTTTAGTTTTTAGTCTTAATTTTTCTTGTTTCTATACTTGGCAGAATACAATAGAATACTAACGGAGCATTCGCTTCAAACCTTGCTTCACAGAATTCTCAGCAATTCAAATTTAATTCCCAATTTTACTGCTTAAGCTATCGGTATGGCATGACGCTGAAGCCATCTTCAGTATCTACCTTGAAAGATTAGGCTCCCTCACATTGGGAAAGCTTTCAAAATTGCGTCGTACCCAGTCCATCCCCACTTCATTATTGAGTTTAATTTTCTGAGGCGTATCGGGATAAATTTTTCCTAAAATATCCGCATCTTGATCCACGACAACTTTGCCAAAATTGAGATACGTCCCCCCCAACACCTTAAATATAGGATGCTTTGCTTGACCGAACAGCAAAATATAAGTCCGTGTTCGATTCTCGGATTCTGGTACGAATATATGACACTGTGCAGCTTTGCCGAATGGCATTTCTCCATGAAAAATTACTAGAGATGGGAAATGATTTTCTAGGTGTGCTTTAATGGTGCTGGGCAGTAGCAATAAATCTGGCTTTCTGAGCTTTTCTGCCAAGCTGTAAGGGGCAGTAGGCATATCGTAAAACGCATGGGATTGATGTCCTTCATCAATGAATTGATGAAATTCCACATCGGTAATCCTAAACAAGTCCCGGTGAGTGCCGTTTTGATGATTATAGTCGTGCATATTTAGCAGCATGGTCAGCAAATCCGTCTCGATACTGCGATCGGCGGTATGCCCGATGAAGTAGTAAGTTTCTGCGATTTCCTTGAGCACATTGGGAATGGGGACTTGCGGCTCGTATTCCCCATAAGACCAAATGAAGTCATCTTGAATAATCAGGTCTAACGGTTTTAGTAAAGGCAATGTTTTTTTATTAGATCCGGGTAATACGGTGCAGCCTTCAGCATCAAACTTCAGGGCATGGAACGGGCAGACGACACCGCTTGTGCGATCGCTTTCGGCTTCGCACCATCCTTCTGACAGCATTGCTCCCATGTGCGGACAGGCATTGGGCAAGGCATGGATGGTTCCGGCAATATCTTTCCACACCACATAGTCGGTGCCATACAAGGAAATTTTGCGAGGTTGGTTCGCTGCCAGCATCGACTTATGTGCCAACAACCAAGGCGCACCGGGAAGCATAGACTGCATGGTGTTCTCCTTTAGACATAAAATTGTGAGAGATTTGTCGCTTTTCTAGAATATGACAGAATATTCACATTCGTCAAGCAGTTTGCGCCGTCAACCGAAACAGCAGCGGGGTAAAGAAAGAGTCGAAAAAATCTTGGATGCAGCAGCAGCAGTGTTTGACGAGGTGGGCTATTGGGAGGCGACTACCCATCTAATTGCAGCAAAAGCAGGGACAGCCATCGGTTCTGTGTATCAGTTTTTTCCTGATAAAGCTGCGATTTTTAATGCAATGGAGCTCCGTCATGCCGATCGCGTTAAGGCGATGTGGGCGCAGGCGAACACGTCGGAAATCGTTCAGTTACCGCTGCGCGAAATGATTCATACCCTGGTTACTGCTGTTGCAGAGATGTTTGAACAGCCTGTATCGCGGGTGGTGTTCGTGCAGTTTTATATAGCGCGCGAGATTTTCCAGTCGATCGATGAAAGTATGACTCAGGAAGCGATCGACTTTATGGCGAGTCTTTTGAAGCAAAGAAATCCCAGCTTGAGGGAGGCGCAATGTAGCCTGTTAGCGGAGGTTTGCGTTCACAGCAGTAATGCGGTCATTCTGTCGGCACTTCGCAACCGGGATCGACAGCATCGCCAACAACTGGTACAGCAGATTGAGGACTTGTTGGTGTCGTATTTAGAGTCGTATGTGGGGGAAGGTCGGTCAAGCAATGTAATGAAAGTAATGAAATGTCTTCATTGTCAATCGGAGCAGTTGTCCAAAAACGGTTATCGACGGGGGAAGCAGTGCTATCGCTGTAAGGAATGTGGCAAACAGTTTGTAGAGAATTCCAGGCGATCGGTTATTTGGAAGATGAATTTGAATGATAACTGATTAATCGGACACGATATCAGTTGTAGTTTCCAACACTCGATCGCAATACCCAATACTTCAAAATTACCAGTGGTGCGATCGCTCTTCAATTCGGTACGATCTTTCTCTTAGTTTCTAGGTTGATTGTTCTGCCAAGAGTACGATCTTTGTCAAGGGTGATCGCGCTGCTTGCAAGTTGTGATTCGATCGGGTTTTAGGAAGAAAACCCCCAAACCACGATTTTTAAATTAGTTTGAGGGTTTTTATTTTTTTGGGGTGATCGAGAAAAATCAGGGAAACTTTTTTCCGTAAAGTTATCGGTGAGACAGTTCTTTGTAGGCGATCGGTGAGACGATCGCTCTTGAGAAGTTTTTCAAAGAGTGATGCAAAGATGAGTATAACTAGGATATTCAGCAGTTCTAAATTTTTTCAACCGAGTGATGGAGAGCCTGTTCGTTCGATCGTTACCGAATCTAAGGAGGCTGTCGTTGTCGCCTGGTATATCAAGCCAGGTCAGGCAATCTCCGCGCACACCCATCCCAACGGGCAAGACACTTGGACTGTTTTAACCGGGAAGGGAGACTACTATTTGGATAAAGCAGGCACTACGAAGTCGATCGCTGCTGGGGATGTTGTAGTCGCTCATACCGGATGTGTACATGGAGTATTCAACAACGGTGATGAGCCATTGGTTTTTATTTCAGTTGTGTCACCAGCCGATGCGGGGTATCAACTTGTCTCGTTAGAAAACTCTTTTGCTGTCCATCCCTAATTATTCAATCCACCGGGTTGCCTTCATCAAAAAAATTAAAACGGTAAAAGCCTTTTTAGAGCTATGAAAGGGTTGATTCAATATCTTTACGAAATCAAATTAGATAAAGCTATTCTCTGGTGCTATCTCATTTGGTATGTTGTAGTAGTTGGTTTTCATTTCGATCCTTCGGTTAAGATATGGATCAATTCAATTGGTATAAGTGCTGTAATCGGTACTGGTCTGATGCTAAGTGTTTCTTCTAGTAAAGGCAAAACAGATCATTGGCAGGCATTCAGGTTATATCTCATGCCATTTTGTGTCTCAAGCTTCTCTGCCTTGATTAAAGATCAGGGATTTATCATATTCATATCACCAAATATCACCGAAACAATAGTGTCAGTATCAGGCTGTGGTCTGTTTTTATTACTTATTTTAGTAGTCAAAGTATTCAAGAATAAAGTTATTTAGCGGGACTACAAAATTGGTGAAAGCAGCAGAAATATGACATTTTAGGTTGAAATTACCCCGATCGCCTTTAAGGGCGATCGAGCTTGTATAACTCTTACGCCCCGATGAAGCGATGGAATTGCTTATTAAAATCGCTTTCTTAGTTTCTAGTCCGATAGTTCTTTGAGTGCGATCGCTTTTTGGTGGGGCGATCGCCAAGTTGTACTATACTGGCATCTGTAAAGCAATTACCAAGATCCCCAGACGAATATCGGCGGTAAGCGGGTTGCTAAAATCGGTCGATCGCGCTGGAATTTCATGCCCTCAAATCGCTTTCTTTGGATTAATTGACGTTTTAAATTCTGCCTTCTACTTTCTCCATTGGGGCCACACAAGCGGGGGGTAATGCCCTCCCTACGGTCAATTGTCAATAATCAATTATTAATTGTTAATATTCCATGAGGAAGCGTAAAAGATATATCATAATCTTAACCGGATCATTTCTTCCCAGATATGTTCTACTGTTCTAATCCCAAGTGTTCTAATCCTTTCAATCCCGACAATTCTAAATTCTGTCAAAGTTGCGGAGCTCAAGGCCTCAACCCTCTATTCAGAAACCGCTACCGCGTGATTCGACTGTTGGGCGAAGGGGGATTTGGCAGAACTTATGAAGCGGTAGATACGGATCGCATGGACGATCCCTGCGTAATTAAGCAGTTTGTAACCCAATTTCAAGGAACCTCCGCACTTGAAAAAGCCACAGAATTGTTTAAGGCAGAAGCGAAACGACTTTACGAACTCGGTGAACATCCCCAAATTCCTCGATTAATTGCTTATTTTGAACAAGACAAGCGACTTTATTTAGTACAAGAGTTGATTGAGGGGCAAACTTTGCTAGCAGAATTAACTCAGCAGGGTGTTTTTAGCGAAGAAAAAATTTGGCAGTTGCTGGCAGATATTTTGCCGATTCTGAAATTTGTGCACGATCGCAATGTCATTCACCGAGACATCAAACTTGAGAATATCATGCGCCGCCGCACCTCTGTTAGCTCATCCCTGCCAAAGGCGGGAAATTTTCGCAATTCAGCTTTCCGAAGAGGAGGGCGCGGAGAGTTAGTTTTGATAGATTTTGGCATTTCCAAACAAGTAACGGGCTCCCTGATGAGCAAAGTAGGCACGACGGTAGGAACGCCTGGATATTCGCCGGTAGAACAAATGCGCGGTCAAGTTTTCCCCGGAAGCGATTTGTACAGTTTGGGAATAACTTGCCTGAGACTGCTAACTCAATGTTTGCCAAAAGTTGATGGTTCCGATGACCTTTACGACGCGATAAATGGCAACTGGATTTGGAGAGAACGGTTGCCCGCCGGCACAAAAATCAGCAGCGAGTTGGCAAATGTTTTAGATAAGTTAATTGAAGATTATCTCAAAAATAGATATCAATCTGCTGATGAAGTAATCAAAGCTTTAAATCTCTATTCTTTACCTCCCCAACCCCCTTTTGTCCAGGGAGGACAACTTGCTTTAAATTCTGCTGTGACCAAGGGAGGCCCACTTGCTTTAAATTCTGCTGTGACCAAGGGAGGCCCACTTGCTATTAATACTCCGCTAAATAACAGCGGGCAAATTAATAGCAATATCTCTGTCAATAGCAGAGAAAAATCTAACACCAATCCGCCTCCGAACAAGGCAGCGCAGAGAATATCCGCTGTCAAAAGCACCTTTGAATTTCAGGTGGTGACAGTAGACAAGCGCGGGAAGCAAACTAATGTTAACAGCGGTCAAGCGCGTTTTTTTGAAGAACATCTTGGTAGCAGTACACTGCTGGAAATGGTATCTGTTCCTGGCGGTACTTTCCTCATGGGTTCCCCAAAAAATCGGGGTGACAGCGACGAAAAACCGCAGCATCCAGTAACTTTAGGATCTTTCTATATTAGCAAATTTCCCGTCACTCAAGCCCAGTGGAAAGCAGTGGCGGCGCTGCCGGAAATTAAAATATTTCTCAATCCCGATGCTGCCCGTTTTAAAGGTGCAAATCGACCTGTAGAAAATGTATCTTGGTACGAGGCTGTGGAGTTTTGCGATCGACTTTCTCGCAAAACGGGTAAGAATTATCGCTTGCCTAGCGAAGCCCAATGGGAATATGCTTGCCGGGGACAAACTACGGGGCCGTTTCACTTTGGGGAAACGATTACCAGTGAGTTAGTAAATTACAACGGGAATTCTAATTACGCTGATGCGCCGAAGGGAGTTTATCGCTTTCAAACGACAGATGTTGGCAGTTTTAAACCTAATGCTTTCGGATTGTACGATTTCCACGGAAATGTTTGGGAATGGTGCGCGGATTCTTGGCACAATAATTATAACGGTGCGCCTGCTGATGGTAGCGTTTGGGAGTCTGACGCGGACTGTTCGCTGAGGTTGTTGCGGGGGGGTTCTTGGAACGATCATCCTCCGAATTGTCGCAGCGCGTGTCGCCTCAGATATCAGCCGGATTGTAAGGCTAGTATTGTGGGTTTTCGAGTGGTTGTTTCTGTTGTTTGACTCCAATTGTAGGCATTCCTTCTCCTATCTTGAAATGCCTCTACGGTTTCCCTATAGCAATCCTTGCAGGAGTCGTAAACTTTTTACCCCACCCCAACCCTCCCCTTATCAAGGGGAGGGAGTAAGAAATTCACAAATGATGCGAGGATTGCTATATCAATCAAAGATTTATGCAATAAGCCTATTGATATTGTCTCCGCACAGAGAAACCCGGTTTCTTGAAGAAACCGGGTTTGGGAATGGACGATCGCCCAAATTCTTTCCTTATATCGTTTCCGGTTGCATCGGAATAATAAAATCGAGTCAACAGTTAACACTCAATCATTCAGTTTTTCGACCCGCCCGTCAACAGTCAACAGTCAACAGTCAACAGTCAACAATTCCGAAGGAGTGCAACCGGAATTGATATTAACTAGCCTTCTTTTGAGGAGCGAGTATGCGTTCCACACTCATAGCAGCCACGCTCAACGTCACCACAGCCATGCCGAGAATTGCCACAGGCTGCAACTTCTCATTGATAATTAGAAACCCGAAGAGTGCGGTCATTGCCGGCCCCAAAGTGCCAATTACTGACGCTAAGGCTGCCCCCGCAAAGCGGATGGCAAAATTATTCAAAAGATAGCTAAACAGCGTCAGCACCCCTAAAACAACACCTCCCACAATCAAACCAGGCCAAACATTGGGGTCGATTTTAGGAGAAAAATTTTCCGACAGTGGCACCCACAAACTCAGGGAGGAAAATACAAAAATCGCGGCGAAATTAACTAAACTAAAAGGAATTGGGTGCAGCTTGCCCGCGGCCATTTGCGTCAGCAATACGTAACCTGCAAAGGTAATCCCAGAAGTCAGTGCCGCCGTGACTCCCACCCCGACATTGCCGCCGCCCGGAGCTTGGGCGGCAAAACTCGGCCACCCAGCTAAAATCAGACCTGCCGTAATCCCGACGATCGCGAAAAAGCCGACTTTGCTAGGGCGAGAGCCAAACAAGATCCAAGAACCTAGTACGGTGACGATCGGGTAAATAAAGAAAATCGTAATCGCAATCCCGGCTGGAATATTGCCGATCGCCAAATAAATCAAAACCTGAGACAAAAACAGAAAAAATGCGCTTCCTAAAACCTTGCCCCACAAAGCTCGATCGCCCGACTCAAACAACCGTCTAATATCTTTCCACACAGAAGGATACAGAAATGTCGCCAATATCGGCATCAAAGCCATCACCACGATCAGCCGCATCAACAAAATCAACAAAGAATTTCCAAAACCTGGAGTCACCACCCCCGGAAATTCAAACAACCCAAAAACCACCCGAGGATTTTTGGCTTTAATCAAAATTCTCAAACAAACATTAAACAGCGATAATACCACCGCCGAAGACAAAGCCAGCACCAAACCTGTCTGTACTTGAGAAGATGCTTTAACAGTTGCAGCAGGCGCTGAAGAAGGCTGTGGCACGGGTTCTCGTGGCGTTTCCACAGGTGTTGGCTGCAGAAATTGCGGGCGGACAGAATTAACAGAATTAGTTGATTCCTCGACATAAGAATCTTGAGCATCGAAAGGATTCTCAAGATATGCTTCTTCTTCTTCGAGTTCTTCCCTGATGCGGTTTACGAGATTTTGTAACAGCTCTTCCCCTTGCAGTTCCAGGGTTTTCATGTTGTTGAGCCGCACAGAAAGCTCACTTTCGTAACTGGTTAAATCTTGTTCCAGCATCTGGAAACTGCGATCGATCCTTTCATCCAGTGCCGCCAGCAACTGCGAGGCCCGTTCGTCGTAGTTGCTTGGCGGCAGGGGTATCGGGAACTCTCCACTGGGAATAGGGCTGCTGAGAGAATTTCCCGAATTAGCACTGAGTTCGTTGAACCGCTGCACCAACAAATCCTGCAAATTGTGAGCCAAAACTTGAGCCAACTGCTTCAGCCACAATTGCTGCTGCTGAATGTATCGCCCAGACAGAGATTCCATTTGCTGAGACTGCAATTTGCGATATTGCTCCCGGAGGTCTTCAATATCTTCAATCAGGTGATTTTTTTCAGTTTGCAGCCGAGTAATGTCTTGATTTAACTGGCCTTTGACATTTTCATGCAAAGCGTCCAGTTCTTGCATTACTGAGTGAAGGACTTCTTCTGCTGATTGTGCATCCTCTGGCTCGCCCTTTGACGAGTATACGTTCCGCTGCGCCATTAGCCTATAACCTCTAATTTAAACTGCACGTTCAGTGTTCTTAAGTATTTTGCCTGCATCAGGTCGCAAGTTATAGTGAGTTGATCTAAGAGATTGCGAACACTGTTTAATCAATAGTAGTCGCTAAGCTACAAATGTGAGAAAATTGCGTGAAGCAAAGCTATCCCGCTCTTAATCGCCCCAAGAACACTTTGTGCAATTAGAAATCATACTACAGCTTGACCTCTCCACGGATTGCTCCCGGTAATTCTCGCATCTAACTCACCCGATTGCACCCGAATCACAAGCCTCATGACCCCTTCTGCGACTAAATTTGATTGGGGGGTGGCACTCCTAGCCCCTCAACGGATAACTTGATCCTGGAGGCAGAAACCCTGTTTCTTTTCCCCGCCTTTCTCCCCCACTCCCGCACCCAGATTTATTATATTAAAGGTTCCGATCTTTTGCTCGCGAAAGTTTTAAGAGGCGATCGCACCCTGAAAAAGCCACCCCGCGCCATCAAAAAATTAACACATCCCATCCCCCAAGAGCAATAGATATGGCATCCGAAATTTATGACACTTCCTTTACAAGCGATCGACAAAAACTGAATATTTCCTCAGAAGCCGAAGTGTTTGTCTTTCCGGCATCATTTGCCCAGCAGCGCTTGTGGTTTCTCGACCAATTCGCACCGGAAAACCCTTTCTATAATGTAGTAACAGCACTGCGCTTAACTGGTTCCCTCAACTTAACCGCCTTAGAGCAAACCTTCAACGAAATAGTGCAGCGACACGAAACTTTGCGAACCACTTTTGCCGCGGTATCAGGCCAACCAGTGCAGATAATCTCTGCCGCTTTCAAGACTAATTTAAAAGTATTAGACTTGCAAGATTTGCCGCCAGAACAACGGCAAACAGAAGCAAAGAAACTCTCCGCAGCAGAATCTCTCCGCCCTTTCAATTTATCCACCGGGCCACTGATGCGAGTCACCATCCTGCGGCTGACAGAAACCGAGCATATTCTCTTGCTAAATATGCACCACATAGGCTCCGATGATTGGTCGATCGGGGTGCTAATTCGAGAATTGGAGGCAATCTATACAGCTTTGATCAATCAACAGCCATCTCCCCTACCAGAATTATCACTTCAATATGCCGACTTTGCCGAGTGGCAGCGCGAATGGCTGCAAGGTGAAGTATTAGAAACTCAGCTAGCTTATTGGCGGCAGCAATTGCACGGAATTTCTGTGTTAAATTTGCCTACCGATCGCCCTGCACCAGCTAGGCAAAATTATCGGGGAAAAACTCAATATTTAGAACTGCCTAAAAAGCTGAAAAACGCACTTGTAGAGCTATCGCAGCGAGAAGGAGCGACTTTATTTATGACAGTCCTCGCAGCATTTCAAAATTTGCTTTACCGCTACTCGCAACAAGAAGATATTGTTGTCGGTTCGCCGATCGCCAATCGCAACCGCAGCGAAATTGAAGCATTAATCGGTTTTTTTGTCAATACTTTAGTGCTGCGAACAGACTGCTCGGGAAACCCGACATTTCGAGATTTTTTGGGCCGGGTGCGGGAAGTAACCCTGGGAGCTTATGCTCACCAAGATTTGCCTTTTGAGAAGCTAGTCGAGGAATTGCATCCAGAGCGATCGTTGAATCGCC
The DNA here is from genome assembly GCF_036701635.1 of Microcoleus sp. N9_B4. Classification (NCBI taxonomy): domain Bacteria; kingdom Bacillati; phylum Cyanobacteriota; class Cyanophyceae; order Oscillatoriales; family Microcoleaceae; genus Microcoleus; species Microcoleus sp. N9_B4. Next base: position 165,646 of record NZ_JAUBRC010000007.1, read on the forward strand.
ACCCGCTGTTTCAGGTGGTATTCGGGCTGCAAAATGCGCCGCTTGACGAGCTAGAATTGCCAGAATTAAAGTTGAGTTCTTTTCCTTTGGAGACTCAAACAACGCGCTTTGATTTAGAGCTGCATTTGTGGGAAGCTTCGGATAAGTTTAGGAACAGATACGGCGAACAGTGGGAAGATTCGGAAGGGCTCCGAGGCGTAGCTGTGTACAATACGGATTTATTTGATGAAGTTACGATCGCCCGAATGCTGAGGCATTTTAAAACGCTGCTGGAAAGCATTGTCGCTAATCCAGAACAAAGAATCGCTAACTTACCTTTATTGAGCGAGGATGAAGTGAATCAATTATTCAGAGAATGGAACGATACTCGGACAGATTATCCTCAAAATAAGTGCATTCATCAGTTATTTGAAGAGCGAGCCCGGCAGCATCTGGAGGATGTCGCCCTAACTTTCGAGGGCCAAAACCTGACTTACAGAGAACTTAACAGTCGCAGCAACCAACTGGCGCGCTACCTGCAAAAAATGGGCGTGGGGGCGGAGGTTTTAGTGGGGCTTTGTGCAGAACGATCGATCGACCTAATTGTCGGGATGTTGGCTATACTGAAAGCGGGAGGGGCTTATCTACCGTTAGATCCAAGCTATCCGCGCGATCGGCTAAACTTGATGCTGGAAGATGCTCAAGTTAAAGTCTTGCTAATTCAGGATAAATTGATTGAGAATTTCCGAGACTTCTCAAACTCGGTGATTTACTTCGATCGCGACTGGGAAGAAATAGCCAAAGAAAGCGCCGAAAATCCCGCCAACACCGTAACAGCAGACAACCTAGCTTACGTTATTTACACATCTGGCTCAACAGGAAAACCCAAGGGAGTTGCTGTCACCCACAAAGCAGTAAATCGCCTGGTACTCAACACCAACTATATAAAAATAGAACCTACCGATAAAATTGCCCAAGCATCAAACGCTTCATTCGATGCAGCCACATTCGAGATTTGGGGAGCCTTGCTTAACGGCGCTCAACTCGTGGGAATTAGCACAAATATTACCCTTTCGCCTCACGATTTAGCTTTAGAACTGCGCCAACAAGGCATCACAGTTTTGTTTTTAACAACTGCCTTATTTCAACAAATTGCTAGAGTTTTACCGCAAGCTTTTGATTCGCTGCGCTGCTTGCTGTTTGGCGGAGAAGCGGTCGATATGAGATGGGTTAAAAAACTTCTCAAACAAAATCCAACCACTAAATTAATTCACGTTTACGGGCCTACAGAAAATACCACATTTTCGGCTTATTATTGCGTGCAAGACGTACCCGAAACCGCAACATCTATCCCCATCGGCCGCCCGATCGCCAACACGCAAATTTATCTCCTCGATGCGGATTTGCAGCCGGTGGCGATCGGTGTTATAGGTCAATTGTACGTCGGCGGTGACGGACTGGCGAAAGGCTACCTCAACCAGCCTGATTTAACTGCTGCTGCATTCATTCCTAATCCTTTTAGTAATAAACTGGGTTCTAGCCTTTATAAAACAGGTGATTTAGGTCGCTATTTAGTTGACGGCAATATCGAGTTTTTAGGCCGCGTTGACGACCAAGTAAAAATTCGCGGCTACCGCATCGAATTGGGAGAAATTGAAGCGGCTTTGTGCCAGCATCCACAAGTGCGCGAAGCAGTAGTAATTGTGAGGGAAGACATCCCAGATGATAAACATTTGGTAGCTTATGTTATTCCTGACGGCCTTAATGAAAAATCAGACATTCACAATCTAAAGTCAAGTGAATTGCGCCAATTTTTGAAAGAAAAGTTACCAGGATATATGGTTCCTGCAACTTATGCAGTGTTGGAGAATATGCCACTGACACCTAATGGCAAAGTAGACCGCCGCGCCTTGCCTGATATAGATACAGACAGCGAGGATATAACAGAAAATTATGTAGCGCCTCGCACTGATCTCGAAGAAATGCTGGGAAAAATTTGGGCTAAGGTTTTGGGAAAACAGCAGGTTAGTATCTACGATAATTTCTTTGAACTAGGTGGGCATTCCCTGCTAGCAACTCAGTTGATTTCTCGCATCCGAGACGCTTTGCAAGTCGAGTTACCAGTCAGCAATTTGTTTGAGGCTCCGACTGTGGCGAGTCTGGCAAAATACATTGAAACAATGCGCTGGGCTGCGAAAGGTTTGGATACTCCCAGAACCGACGAAAATGAGCGAGAAGATGTGGAATTTTAAGGGCTTACATATAGCGGTTCGAGCTCTCATATGAGGTACGTAGTTGGGCTTAAGCCCTCTTAGTTTAGTGGTTATATAAGCTGTCAGTCATACCTCATCTTTTTGAGAAAAGCTATAATTGCGGGATGATTTTGATTGTTTTGTGCAATGACGCCCTAGTCGCAGCAATCTCAATCTTTTTCGCTGAGGGGATGACAACCCTCCTCAAACCCTGATGGAGTAAAGATTGAGCCTCGCTGATGCTAAAAAAAGATAGGCAGCCTTAACTGAACGGTATTGCAATATACTGGTTTTTAGTTACTTTCCTGTTGAATAAATCTTCATTACGATTACTGACGGCTAAAAACTTCAGAAGCAGCAACTCTGTTTGACAGCCTGTCTTTTGACATTGTTGATACTTGTGTAGCATAATGGCTTTTTTTCGATATTTTAGCAAACGACAATGAGTAAATTGAACAGCATTTTGAACCCTTCACTGGTTGCTGAACCTCCCAGTAATCGTTTTTATCGCACCGTTTGGCGATGGCACTTCTATGCAGGCTTGTTTGTTATTCCTTTCATGATGATTTTGTCAATCACAGGCATCATTTACCTGTTTAAACCGCAATTAGATGCTGCGATGTATCACCAGAATATGTTTGTGCAGCCTGCGGATGTGGTGATGCCTTATACTCAACAGGTGGCAGTTGTTCAACGAAATTATCCTGATGCCAAAGTAACAAAATTTACGCCGAGCGTTGCGTCTAATCGTAGTGCTGAAGTGACGATCGCGACTAAAGATGAAAGAACACTAGCCGTTTTCGTGAATCCTTATACGGCTAAGATTTTAGGCGATCGCGATGAAAATAATAATCTCCAAGCGATCGCACGCAAGATTCACGGCGAACTGATGATCGGAAAATTGGGAGATTATTTAGTAGAGCTTGCTTCCTGTTGGGGACTGATTTTGCTAATTACCGGATTATATTTATGGTTGCCTCGCGGCAAAGTAAATTTTTTAGGAACATTAATTCCGCGTGTGTGGAGCCAGAACAAGCGGGTATTTTGGCGGGACTTACACGCCGTTTCGGGATTTTATGGCGTATTGCTAATTGGCTTTCTCATCATTAGCGGACTACCCTGGACAGGTTTTTGGGGAGATACCTTCGCTCGTTTGTCGAGTCACTATCCTGCACAAATGTGGGATAACGTGCCTCAATCTACAACACTCACAGGCTCACTCAATCAACAGGGCAATCTAATTGTGCCTTGGGCAGTAGAGCAATTACCAATTCCCAAATCTAGTAAGCTTGGAGAGGAGCATCATTCAGGACACAACGAAATTATCAGGGGAACTCCTGCTGGTACGTCCGTAAATCTAGATTCTGTTGTAACTTTAGCCCAAGCAAAAGGCGCACCCCCTGGATTTAGTGTTAGTTTTCCAGAATCCCAAACGGGTGTGTACACGGTTTCGGCATTTCCCAATAATCCGGCGCAAGAAGTCACTCTGCACATCGATCGATACAGTGGCAAAGTGTTAGCAGATGTGCGGTGGAAGGATTACGGGTTAATACCCAAAGCCGTAGAAATGGGAATTTCCATTCACATGGGCAAATATTTTGGATTGAGCAATCAACTGCTGATGTTGTTTGCATCCTTAATTTTGATTGTGCTTTCAGTCAGTGGTGCGGTGATGTGGTGGCAGCGGCGTCCGAAAGGGACGGGTTGGCTTGGTGCGCCTGCAATGCCCAATCATGTTCAGGGATGGAAAGTGCCACTTGCAATCGTTGCTGTTTTAGGGATTGCCTTCCCGCTTGTAGGACTTTCACTTGTCACCGTTCTGCTGTTGGATTATTTCGTGTTGGCTCGTATTCCTGCCGTGAAGCGCATTTTCAGTTAAAGGTAGGAGGGTGACAAAGAGGTCTAAGAACTAGACCGAATCAGTGCGTAGGTTGGCCCCCGAGGGAACGAACGCTCCGTTTCACTCCGCCCAACATTTTCGCTACAATTTTCCTTAACTGAACCGTATTGAAATATGGTGCGCCTAGTACGCCGATTACACTCACGCTCCAGCAAACTGAAACGCAGATCGGCCTTACTATCCATAATGAAGGCGATCCGATCGCCCTAGACGCTCAATCTATCCTCTTTCAACAATTTCGTCGAACCCTTTGTGCCGAGGAGCAAACTGGCTGGGGATGAGGATTATTTTTAGCGAAGAGTATTATTGAAGCCCATAAAGGGACACTTGCGGTTGAAAGTGCAGAGGGCAAGGGGACAAGCTTTATTATCAATTTATCAAAGATTCTTTTTTAGTTCGGGACATTAAGACTAAGAACCAAAATAGGGTATAAGATAATGAATCCACAGTCCACATTGTGAGCTGACCCAGAGAGGAAGCGCTTCAGCAAAGGCGATCGCTCTACACCCACTATCTTTAAGCCGCCTGTCGTGCGAAACACCGCTTTTCGGGAGTGACAAATCAGGGATATATCTACCTCACGAGTTCCTCACATTTTCTTCACATTTTAAACGTAATGTTGAGCGCCCTAACTCCGCATCATGAAATCATAAAAGAGTAATCTCAGTTTTTTACCAGTACAGTAGATGAGGTCATTTATAATAACGACTTTTATGGCGGGCTGGTAATTTAATAACACTATTGATAAGTCATAAAAACTAAACGGAAGTGAGCAGGCTGAGGCACTGAAACTGCAATGTCGTTGCTTAAATCTAGCAGTGAAAGTCCGGCTGTGACTGGGAAAAGCAAGTTAATGGTAACAGAAATTATGTTGGAGCGACTGTTTAAAAAACCTGTGAATTGGATAAGCTCTACTATAGTAAGTCATCCCAAAGGTAGAGATTATATTGAGCAACTCTGATTATGGTTAAACCAACGACGAAAGAAACAAAATCTGAGGTTCAATCGAAACTAGACGAGGTGAAAACAAAAGCCTCTAGTTCGAGAAAAAAATTAGAAATTGATCGCTGGAGTCGTCTTACAGAGTTGAGGGGGTCTAACAAGACGCACCGTCATGGTTTCTCAAAAACTTTTGCTTTTTTGTGAAATTTTAGTAAGGTTCAACACTTATCGGAGATTTTTACTTATGGCTGGTCCATTTCGAGTTGCACCACAGGAAATAAAAAGTGGAATTCCCACCTGGGCTGGGGGAAGACAAACTAAAGTGATCGTTGATTGTCAAGCCGGTGGTAATTGTGATATGACTGCTGGTGGTTCTTCGACTGAAGTTAATGTGCTTAGAGTAGGTCGAAATGAATTTCAGCGTTCATTTGGTGGTGTGCAATTAGCCGTTAAAAATTTAACTCTGGAGGATATTACGGTGACGACAGAATAAAAGTTAACCGCCCTAATGAAATTTTAACTGGATCTAAATTTTATGACTTTTCGTAATCGGACAATTCTCTGACACGGGCAAGTATTTTTGGATTCAGTTATCGCCGAAAACTGTCAATTTAGGAGGTCATCAATAATGGCATGGACTTACGACAAAAGCAATATGGAATTTGTTGGTCAACTCACAAAATCCGAACAGGAAAAATTTGACAAATTTCAAAATAAGATTGAAAAGGATGGGGTTCATCCTAGAGACGCAGCTCAAACAGCCGGTAGTACAAACTACAGACAATTGCAAGGAACTCAAAACCAATTTGAGATTCGCTTAAGTCAAGGAACGCGGGCTACATTTTTTGTTCATGACCAAACCAAAGTAGTTGAAATGAGTCAAATCGGCGGTCATACATGATCCCAACTCCAGTGCGATCGCCGCTTTCGTAGCTTTCGTAGGGTGCGAAAACCTGCGTGTAACGCACCATATATAGCAATCCTAAATGATTTGCGTAATTCTTGTAGGGGCAATCCCCCCGTGGTTGCCCCGATAGATAGGGGGTAGGCACGGGGGCACTACCCCTACAAATTTATCTGAATGATTTAGGATTGCTATATATCTACCTCACGAGTTACTCACATTTTCTTCACATTTTAAACGTAATATTGATCGCCCTAATTCCGCATCATGAAATCATAAAAGAGTAATCTCAGTTTTTTACCCGTACAGTAGATGAGGTCATTTACAATAACGACTTTTATGCCTGCCTGGTAATTTAATAACACTATTTATGAGTACGATAAACTCAACATAAGTAAGCAGCCTGACGCACTAAAACTGCAAGTTTGTTATCTCAATATGGCTGTCAAAGTTATACTGTCAGCGAGAAAAACAAGTTTTTAGTAACAGCAATTATGAGGTTTTTCCAACATTAAACTTGCGGATAAATCTTTAAATTTCTAATAACCTATTCACAATGATAGATATTTTATTCAACGATTAGGCTTAAGTTAGGTTTACGAGGAAAGAAACCAAATCTGAGATTCAATCGGAACTGGACGAGGTGAACAAAAGCCTCTAATTTAATCGAAAAAATCTGAATTTGCCTGCTGGAATCGTCTGAGAGAGTTTAGAAACAAAAGACAACGACCTTAACAACAAAGGAAAAAATCATGTCTAACAAAACACATACTGTAGCCGCTGGAGAAACATTTTCTAGTATTGCAGAGTTCCACTATGGTAATGGCAGTGATGCGAACGCGCAGAAAATTGCAGCTGCTAATCCTGGTGTTAGCCCTGGAAAATTACAAGTTGGTCAAACACTTCAAGTTCCTGCTTAACAGGTTTGAAAAGCTTGTCAACATAGCTGGTTCTAATAGCAGCTATTAAGCATCCAGGAGGTTAGCCAATAAAACTAACCTTCTGGTCGCACAAATTTCCATAAAAAAGTTTCTTTTTGACAACCGCTTATGTTTGATATTTTTCTGAGTTTTCTGAATAACACAGACTAATTTAGAAGAAAAATAAGGGCTGAAAGAATTGTGTTTAGCGATTCCAATTGCCGAGTGGTTTCCAATAGCTTTACCCAAGACTTAGCTAATGTCGGAAATTTTTGGAACGACAAAATTACAGCAGTTAAAGTAATCTCTGGTACATGGCAAGTTTTTGGGGATACTAACTTCAACGGGAGTAATGTGAAACTTCCACCGGGAGAGTATCCTAATCTTGCAATCAGCCCAGGTGTTATCAATAACGATAGCATTTCGTCACTCAAGATTGTAGGATAACGAGCCAGAAAGCATCACATCCGTTGACCCCCCGTTGCCAGTGGTGGCAATGGGGGATTTTAATTTATGATTTAAGGAGAATACTCATGTCTTACCTTACGAAACTCAGTCGAGCGTCAAGTTTAATAGCTTTTGTTGCTTGTGGTGCAATTCTAGCTGTAATTCCCAGGGAACCTGCTTTGGCAAGACCCACATCTCCTAGCAGTTATCAAAGTTCTTGTCAGAATATTAAGATTACCGGAGCGACTTTATCAGCAAGATGTCGTTTAGCTAATGGCTCAACTAAGTCAACATCAATTTTGATTCGGGGAATAGAGAATCAAAATGGAAACTTGACGTATTCTCGCAATCCAAGAGCCGCTAGCAGTTATCAATTTTCTTGTAAGAATATCGATCATACCGGAGCGACTTTATTAGCAAGATGTCGTCTAGTTAATGGCTCAACCAAGTCAACATCAATTTTGATTCGGGGAATAGAGAATCAAAATGGAAACTTAAGGTACTCTGGCTAGCCATTAAAGTCTGATTAATCCACGACAGACAGCAAACAAGGAGAATTCCATGACGAACTATGACTACATTATTATCGGTGCAGGTTCGGCAGGCTGCGTGGTCGCCAACCGTTTGACAGAAGACAGTAAAACAACAGTGTTATTACTCGAAGCTGGCAACCCGGATACGAAACCGGAGATTCAAACCCCCTCGGAATGCCTAAAACTATTAGGTTCTGAGGTGGACTGGGGATATTTTTCCGAACCAGAACCGTACTTAAATAATCGCAAAATCTATTGTCCCCGCGGCAAAGTCTTGGGTGGCAGCAGTGCGATTAATTTCATGCTTTATATTCGAGGCAATCCTCATGATTATGACCACTGGCAACAATTAGGTAATCCCGGTTGGAGTTACCAGGATATGTTGCCCTATTTCAAGAAATCCGAGCACCAGCAACGAGGTGCCTCCGAATACCACGGGGTTGATGGGGAGTTGAGCGTCACCGATCTCATGGACACTGCGGTAATGTCTCAACGCTTTGTCGAGACAGCAGTGGCAATGGGCTATGACGATAATCCTGACTTCAACGGCAGTCAACAAGAAGGGGCAGGCTTTTATCAATTTACGATTAAAGATGGGAAGCGGCACAGTACGGCTGCGGCTTTTCTTCTTCCGATTCTCGATCGTCCGAATTTGACAACCACAACAGGCGCGTTGGTGACTCGGTTGTTATTTGAGGGCACTTGCACCGTTGGGGTGGAATATCTTCACGAGGGCACGCTGCACCAAGTCAGCGTCAACCAGGAAGTGATTTTAAGTGCTGGTGCGTTCGATTCGCCCAAACTGCTGATGCTTTCCGGCATTTGGGATGCAGCACACCTGCAAGCCTTGGGCATTCCTGTTGTCGCAGATCTGCCTGGGGTCGGTCAAAATCTCCTAGATCACGTTCTTGTTCCCATTACCTACCAGGCAACTGAGGCTGTCCACCCTGCCAGCAGCAGCAGTGGGATTGGTGAAGCTGGATTGTTCTTGCATAGCGAGCATAACTTGGATGTTGCGCCAGATTTACAGTGTTTCGCAGGTCCCATTCTGTGGGCACCACCTGGCTCTAACCGCTCTGGCCCGGGATTCTTTGGGGTCGCCTCTTTGACCCATGCTCAAAACATTGGGAGTGTCAGCTTGCGATCGTCCGATCCCAAAGATACACCGATGATTCGGCTGAACTATCTGCAAAGTGAAACCGATGTACAAACGCTAGTCGCAGGGCTTAAACTACTCCGCCAAATCTTTGAGACTGATGCCTTTGATGAGTTTCAAGGGGAGGAATTGGCTCCTGGTAGCGATATGCAGAGCGATGAAGCGCTCTCCGCTTACATCCGAGACGCTTGCGATACGATGTACCATCCTGTCGGCACTTGCAAAATGGGGACTGATTCAATGGCGGTGGTAGACCCCGAACTGCGGGTACATGGGGTTGAGGGGTTGAGGGTCGTCGATGCCTCAATTATGCCAACGATCACTACAGGAAATACGAATGGGCCGATAATTGCGATCGGCGAAAAAGCAGCCGATTTAATTAAAGTCGCAGGTGGCGTTTCAAAGCAAAGACCTTTGGCGATGATCGCACACTGAAAAGAGCGATCGATCAGTTTTTAGGAGAATCGACGATCGTGATGCTCGATCGATTAAGTCCAGATGAAGTGACAGCACTAGAACTGGCAACGGGTGTACCGAAATGCTTTGAAATATGCCTAACACAACAGGAAACTTGAGCGCGCCAACCCAACATGAAACGCCAACAGTGCTGCAACGAATGTCTGATGCCATCAACGCACACGACGTTGACGCGTTCGTGAGCTGCTTCGCTAATGATTACAAGGGTGAACTACCGCTGCATCCTGAGAGTTCCTTCACCGGACTAGCCCAAGTCCGGGAGAACTGGACTGCCTTGTTTGCCCAGGTTCCAGATTTACGTGCAACTTTGGTTGCTTCGACGATCCACTGTGACCTCGCCTGGGCTGAATGGCACTGGCAAGGTACGCGCACGTCCGGATCGGCACTGAATATGCGTGGTGTAGTCGTTGCTGGCCTACGCAACGGAATCATCGCGTGGGCAAGGCTATACATGGAGCCGGTTCATGACCAGTCGTGAACTGGCTAGGTAGAAGTAGATTCTAAGAAGAAAACCGAACGCTCAAAACTACAAGAGGAAACGATGAAAACACTACTGAAGCGATTTGCGTTACTGCTTGGTTTGATGACTGGTGTTTCAACTTATCTTGTCTTACCAGCCTCGGCTGATTCTACTGCTGACTTGGTACTCAGTTTGAAGTGCCAAGGTGGATACAACGTTAATGTTTGGAAAAGGTATAATTCGGGCGAACTTCTCTACCGTTCTACAAGTCCTCAAGGTAATTTGAGTTTGGGCAAGGGAACTAGAGACGATACAGAAGCGGCTCAAGTTTATAAGTTTAAGAATGGCAACTATAAATATCAAGTGCTTGGTGGTAAGGGAGATCATCAAGGGAAGGGGACTTTAGAGGTGTACAAGAACGATCGCTCCATTATGAGTAAAACTTGTACAACAAATGGATGAATTGATCTGCTTGTGAACAACTCAAAAACCTGTCTTTAGAAATAGAAAGATTAACTTGCTGCTTAACTCAGGGAACTTGAGTGGTCGGAACAGGATGAACGTTGAAGAATGAAAGCAGTACATAAAAGGGAAAATTATGACACCAACTCTCGCATCAGTAGGATATATGCACACTCTTCTCTGTCGCCAGATCGGCATTACCCACCCCATCTTCTCCGCAGGTATGGGACCTGTAGCCGGACCAGAACTCGCGGCGGCGGTGTCGAATGCTGGTGGCTGTGGGGTGCTGGGTGGAGTGTTCATGCCACCCCCGATCCTCCAACAAGCGATCCGCCGCATCCGCGCCCTGACGCAGAAACCTTTTGGGGTGAACCTCATTCTTCCCCTGCTAGAAGAAGGGCAGATTGATGTCTGCCTAGCAGAGCGGGTACCGCTGCTGGTGCTCTTTTGGGGTGATCCAAGCCCCTACATCGCCGAGGCTCACCGACGTAATACCAATGTCTTTATCCAGGTGGGGTCGATCGAGGAAGCCACAGCCGCTGCCGCTATGGGTGTTGATGCGCTCATCGTTCAAGGGGTCGAAGCAGGGGGGCACGTGAGGAGCCGCACCTCGCTGTCAACCCTTGTGCCAGCGGTGGTCGATGCGGTTACATCCGTGCCTGTGGTTGCCGCTGGAGGTATTGCTACGGGTCGAGGAGTGGTAGCAGCCCTCAATCTTGGAGCACAAGCGGTGTCTATGGGGACGCGGTTTCTGTGTAGCACCGAAGCCGCTGCAACTCGTGCTTACCAGGAACGGGTCGTCAGCAGCACAGCCGAGGACACGGTGTATACCACGCTTTTCGATGGTGGTTGGTCTGATGCGCCCCACCGGGTGCTACGCAATGCTACGTTCACGGAGTGGGAGGCTGCGGGCTGTCCAACGAGTGGGCAGCGTCCAGGTGAGGGGACGATCGTCGGTACTGTCCCACTGGCTGGCACCACTATGGATGTGCCGAAATATGGGTCGATGATTCCAATCACTGGCTTCATCGGGGATATGGAGTCTGTGGCTCTCTATGCAGGGGAGTCATGCAATCTGATTCACGACATTAAGCCCGCAGCGCAGATTGTTCAGGACGTGGTACGAGAGGCTGAAGAGGTCATCACACAGATGCAGCGGTAACGGAAAAATTAACTCGCCGCTTAACTCACGGAACTTGAGTGTTCTGAATGCAATGAAAGTTGAACAATGAACACATTAAGGAGTTGTAGCGACCTGCAACACCAATCAGCGAACACAATCGCTATCAGTGCGTGGAAGACATCGCAAAGGACAGTATGCAAAGGAAAACATTCAAAACGTCTGATGGTAATGAATTGAGCTACATCAGTGCAGGTCAAGGAAAACCGCTCGTGATGCTTCACGGTTGGTCGCAGTCCGCAGAACAATTCAAATATCAAATTCCCGTTTTTGCCGAACAATATCAGGTGATCGCTGTTGATCTGCGGGGACATGGTGAGTCAGAAAAAGTATCGTTCGGTTATCGAATTTCTCGCTTGTCTAAGGATGTTCAGGAATTGATCGGTGCTCTGCAACTCGAAAAGCCACACCTGCTAGGTCACTCAATGGGATGTGCCATTATCTGGAGCTACCTCGACCTATTCGGCTCAGATGAAATCGATCGGTTAGTGTTGGTCGATCAATCGCCACTGGGAACATTGCGATCGCATTGGAACGTTCAAGAAATAGCAGAATCCGGGGCAATTTTTACTGCTGAACAACTCAATGCAGTAATACATACCCTGGAGAACGGCAACGCCGAGGAATCGACTCGAAACATCCTGACTTCAATGGTTACATCAGCGATGTCCAAGGAACAGTTCGAGTGGATTGTCGAGTGCAACCAACGCTTGCCGCGCGCGATCGCTGCAACTTTGCTATACAACCATCTTCATACGGACTGGCGCGATCGCATAGTCAGAATTCGTCAGCCAACTCTGATTATTGGTGGCAGAAAAAGTCTGGTTCCGTGGACATCGCAAGCCTGGATTAATCAAAGCATCCCTGACTCTGAGTTGGAAATCTTTGAGGAGGCTGAGGGCGGCGGACATTTCATGTTCATCGAGAATCCAGAAAAGTTCAATCGACGAGTTTTGCAGTTTCTATCGCGATCGCTTTACCCAGCAGCCCAACATTCCTTCCACCGGGGCGCGGACAACGGATGTCGCGGTCAATTAAAGCACTACAGATTGCGCCGGGTGAATGCGTCGTGATGGCATCAGCCCGAAAGTCGATCGAGCCCGTGATTCAGGGTGGTCGTTTATCTAAATATCAACGCTAGATTCAACGAGTCGGTGACTGCGAAAGTCAACGTAATTTACGACGGATTTTAGATGGAGAAGGACTGGCATCACATTCGACGGCTATTTTTTGGTTAGAAACAGTTTGCTTATTTCAAATTAAAGGGATGCTTTAATTTATTTAATTCGCTTCAACCTACTCACATAATTTAAACTCGTTCCTCTTCATTATTAACTTACCAAAAATTCGGCAAAAGTAGAAGAGGCTTGCAGCCTCTCCCTAAGATGTAAAATTGGTTCTATAGAGTTGGAGTATCTATGAGGTTGCTAGTTAGAAAATTAAAACTCATCAGCTAATTTAGTTATGGCCTCCGATAGTTACGCAGCATTTCATTATTAGTACAACATAAGTTGCAGAGAGATATATATGCTGGAGGGCAAAGCAACATGACATTTATACGAGCGTGGCGATTCATAACACTGATGCTGGCTTCATTTAGCCTAAGTTTGTCTATGACACATTTGCTAGAGTTGCCACAAAGAATGCAGTTTGACCAGCAACTTTGGGTGAGAGTAACGGTCTTTGAAAATGTTTATAAATTGTTTGGCTCAGTCGGCGCAGCTTTTGAAATTACAGCGATTTTGACAGCAATCGTGCTGGCATTTCTTGTTCGCAAACATGGTTCAACTTTTTACTGGACGTTGGGCGGGGCTATTCTCTTGGTGCTAGCGTTTGTGAGTTGGATCATGTTTGTCGCGCCAATGAATGCTGAATTCGCCCAATGGTTGACGAATCCCGTTCCAGCAGATTGGACGCGGTATCGGGATCAATGGGAGTATGCACACGCAGTCAACGCCTTGATTAAAATCATTGGGCTAAGTTTGCTCGTGATTTCTGTGATTGTAGAAACGCCGAAAAAGAGAGCGATCCATTCTGATCAGGAGTGAGGCTCGTTTATTAGATGGATGAGCTGCTAAAGGCTGGGGCTGCCTATGCGCTGGTAAGGTTGCTTGCAGGACATTAAAAATAAAGTAGAAGCAGGCGGGACACCCGACAATAACCATCCTCAAATTGTGCAACGCCTAATTTTAAGGCCGCCACAGCCAGAACCTACAAGATTTTAACTCACATTTTTAGTCACGAAATTTCAGTGCAGAATGCCCTGACAGCTTCGGCAAACTGCTGGTTATGCTCCATTAATGCCATGTGTCCTCCTTTCTGTATAGTAACTAGCTCTGCTTGAGGTAATTCTGCTTTCATTCGCAGGCTAGCTGGGGGGGTAGTGGCGATATCTGAATCGCCGCAGATCACCAACACAGGAATGTCAATCGATCGCAAAGTTTTTGTTTCATCATATTTGAACATTCCCAGTGTGCCGCGAGCGAGAACGCCGGGAGAACCCAAGGCTGATAAGAAAGCTGAGAACTCTAATTGACCGCGCGTTTCCGTGCCTTTAAATCCAGATAATTCTACACTGATGTGCAGTGAACCATTGAGATAGCTCAGCCAAGTCATTCCCCACATAATGGGTTCCAGAGCTATGGTGAGATAGAGGATAGGTTGGAGCAGCGGCTTTTGCAAAGCGCGTAATAAACCGCTAAAAATAGCGGTTTTGAGGGGATTAGTATAAGTCGTATTTACCAGAATTAAACCAGCTACTCGACTACCGAGAAGTTCTGGAAAAAGCCGACTGAATGTTAGAGTAATCATGCCGCCGATGCTGTGTCCGAGTAGGATAACAGGTTTAGTTCCTGCTATGGCAATGACGGCTTCGAGATCGCGGGCAAATTTTTCTAGGGAGTAGTCGCTGTTTTTTGGTCGAGTGGATTTTCCCAAACCTGGAAGATCCCAAACAATCACTCGGTAGCGATCGCTTAGTTGCCGTTTCGCGTAATACCAAACCATACTATTCGGCCCCCAACCATGGGAGAGAATAATCGGCTGTCCGTCCTCTGGGCCGTAGAATTCTACTTGTAAAATGGTGCCATCAGGCCTCTCTACTCGCTGAACCGTACCCGTCCGCGTCGGCTTCGGTTCGTCAGCACCGGGGCGGCGGAACAGCGGCAAACTGATCAAGCGACCGCCAACACACCACAGAAGCATCAAGACTCCGCTGACTAAGTAGGACATCCCTACAAGTTGGCCGATGTACCATTCGTAAATAATATATATACCTCCGCCAAGTACCCCGACGGACAGCAGTCCCAGCAGCCATAGGAACAGGAAATTGAACGGCATGAACGGCATAAGCTGAAACCTTGGGTAGGATTTTGGTTGCGGATTCAAACAGAATCATACTCAGGTTAGGCCACAGTAAGCAAGCGATCAGTTAAGCTCTTAATTTGTGCGCTGGTAGAATTTATTTTATTGATTTGCCCAAGTTAATGACAGGATGACTCAAAATGCCCGATCCAAAAATATCGAGTTCATCGCCAAATGCCAGAGATTCTGTCAGGGTGGAGTTAGTTGAGTTTTTATCTTACCTTCGCAGTCTAGATATTAATATTTTTGTTGAGGGCGATCGCCTGCGCTGCAACGCTCCCGAAGGAATTATTACACCAGAACTGCGCGCCGAAATTTCTCATAAAAAAGCCGAAATTATTTCATTTTTAAAAGCAGCTAATCGCACTTCTAGTTTCACTCCTACACCGATTGTTCCGATGGGGCGGGACGGAAATCTACCGCTTTCCTTTGCACAGCAGCGCTTGTGGTTTCTCGACCAATTAGTCCCGAACAATCCTTTTTATAATGTTCCCGCAGCATTGCGTTTGACAGGTTCGCTCAATTTTTCGGCGCTGCAACAAACCTTCAATGAAATTGTGCGCCGCCACGAAGCTTTACGCACGACTTTAGCAGTAGTCTCGAACCAACCAGTTCAGAGAATAGCTGCTGCTTTCCACCTCCCAATTAATGTAGTGGACTTGCGAAATTTGCCAAAGGAATCTCGACAAACTGAAGCAAACAGGCTCACCGCCCAGGAAGCTCAACGCTCTTTCAATTTGTCCAAGGACTTGTTGCTGCGAGTCACATTATTGCAGTTAGATGATGCCGAATATTTACTAATGCTGAATATGCACCACATTGTCTCCGATGGTTGGTCTATCGGAGTGCTAATTCAGGAATTAGGCGCACTTTACACGGCATTTGCTAGCGAAAAACCTTCGCCTTTACCGGATTTGTCGATCCAGTATGCTGATTTTGCAAAATGGCAGAGCGAATGGCTGCAAGGGGAAGTTTTAGAAACGCAGCTTGCTTACTGGAGACACCAGTTAAACGGCATTTCTATGCTAAATTTGCCTGCGGATCGACCCAGGCCAGCAATTCAAAGTTACCGAGGCAAAAGGCAATTTTTGCTACTGCCAAAACAACTGAGCGAGGCTTTAGAAACGTTGAGCCAGCGCGAAGGAGTGACGCTGTTTATGACAATGCTGGCAGCTTTTAAAACGTTGCTTTACCATTACGCGCAGCAAGAAGATATTGTAGTAGGTTCGCCGATCGCCAATCGCAACCGCAGTGAAATTGAAGCATTAATCGGTTTTTTTGTCAACAGTTTGGTATTGCGTACAGATTTGTCGGGAAATCCAACTTTTCGGGAACTTTTAAACCGAGTCAAAGAGGTAGCATTAGGAGCTTACGCTCACCAAGATTTGCCGTTTGAGAAGTTAGTAGAAGAACTGCACCCCGATCGCGCGTTGAACCAAAATCCCTTATTTCAGGTGGCGTTTGCGCTGCAAAACGCGCCGGGGAATCGGTTAGAATTGCCAGAATTAACACTCAGCCCGCAGCAGTTAGATGTGGGTACGGCGCGGTTTGATTTGGAGTTTCATTTGTGGGAGCGATCGCCCAACAGCTCGGGAAGCAACCAATCGCCCAGCAATAAGCTGTGGGTTGATAGCTCAGAGGGCATCAGCGGCATGGTTATTTACAGCGCCGATTTATTTGATGAAGCTACGATTGCGCGCCTGATCGGGCATTTTCAAGCCTTGTTAGAAAGCATTGTGACAAATCCCGAACAGCGAATTGCCAACCTGCAATATTTGAGCGCCAAAGAGCGCTATCATTTGTTAGTTGAATGCAACAATACTCAGGCGGATAATCCGCAAGATTTGTGCATCCATCAGCTATTTGAAATGCAGGCAGATCGGACACCGGATGCAGTGGCGCTGGTATTTGGAGAGGAGCGAGTCACCTATGGAGAGCTAAATCTCCGCAGCAACAAACTAGCACGTTATTTGCAAAAAATTGGGGTTGGGGCGGAAGTTTTAGTCGGGCTTTGCTGCGGGCGATCGCTCGATCTGATTGTGGGGATGTTGGGTATCCTGAAAGCGGGAGGAGCTTACTTAATTTTAGATCCGAGCTATCCTGCTGAGCGATCGAGCTTTATGGTAAAAGATGCTCAATTATCTGTTGTGTTAACTCAGCAGCAATGGATAGAGAATTTGCGCTCGCCCAATTTACAGATAGTTTGTTTAGACACAGACTGGGAGATGATTTCCCAAGAAATCGCCGACAATCCCACCAGCGCAGTCACAGCCGAAAATCTGGTTTACGCGATTTACACTTCCGGGTCCACGGGAAAGCCGAAAGGAGTGGAAATTGAGCACGGGAGCTTGTTAAATCTGGTTTTTTGGCATCAAAGAGAGTTTGGGGTGTCAGCGGGCGATCGAGCAACGCAAATTGCTGCGATCGGCTTTGATGCTTGCGGGTGGGAAATTTGGCCTTATCTAGCAGCCGGATCTAGCATCTACTTTCCCGAAGATGACATCAGGCGAGATCCTGAAAAACTGCAAAACTGGTTAGTATCAAACGCCATTACAATTAGCTTTTTGTCAACACCATTAGCCGAGAAAGTTTTGCTATTAGATTGGCCTCAAACAACAGCGTTGCGAATCTTGCTCGCAGGCGGCGAAAAACTGCAACAACATCCTTTAAAATCCCATCCATTTAAGCTAGTAAATAATTACGGCCCAACCGAGAACACCGTCGTCACAACTTCCGGTTATATTCCTGTAACAGAGCAAACAGACATCCCCCCGACAATTGGCCGCCCCATTGCTAACACTCAAATCTACATATTAGACAAATATTTGCAGCCCGTACCAGTGGGCGTTGTTGGCGAATTGTACATCGGCGGAAACGGACTCGCTCGCGGCTACCTCAACCGCCCAGATTTAACCGCACAAAGCTTTATTGTCAATCCTTTTAAACCAAATTCAGGAGAGCGAATTTACAAAACCGGCGACTTAGTGCGCTACAGAGGCGATCGCAACCTTGAATTTTTAGGACGCATTGACGAACAAGTAAAAATTCGCGGTTTCCGCATCGAATTAGGAGAAATCGAGACAGTATTAACTCAACATCCTGCCGTGCAGCAAACTGTAGCAATAGCTTCGGAAGATGGACAGGGAGATAAACGTTTAGTAGCTTATATTGCCCTGAATGCAGAATATAGCGTTGCCCGCGAAAAAAACCAAATAATGCAATTGCAGGACGAACAGGTTTTGCAGTGGCAAATGCTCTACAATGAAACTTACAATCAACCTGCTGTTGACTCAGATCCAACATTTAATATTGTCGGCTGGAATAGCAGTTATACTAATCAGCCAATCCCAGCAGAACAGATGCGCGACTGGGCGAACAATCAAGCAGCCCAAATTTTAGCTTTGCAGCCTAGCCGAGTGTTAGAAATTGGCTGCGGCACAGGTTTGTTGCTGTTCCAAATTGCCCCTCGCTGCACTCAATATTGCGGAACAGACTTTTCACCTATTTCGCTCAACTATATTCAGCAGCACTTGGCAAATCAACAGTTAGCTAATGTAACGCTGCTTCAGAAAATGGCGACAGACTTTGAAGGAGTAGAGACAGCAGCTTTTGACGCAGTAATTCTCAACTCTGTCGTGCAATATTTCCCGAATATGGACTATCTCGTGCAGGTGCTAGAAGGTGCGGTGAAAGCAACTGCTCCCGGCGGCTTTATATTCATCGGAGATGTCCGCAGCTTGCCGTTGCTGGCAGCTTTCCACGCTTCGGTACAACTGTATCAAGCCGAACCTTCTCTCGCGGGCGAACAGTTGCAGCAGCGAGTACAAATGCAAATTTTTCAAGAAACAGAGTTAGTTATTGATCCAGATTTTTTTAGCGCATTAAAACAGCGCTTTCCGCAGATTGGCGGCGTAGAAATTCAATTAATTCGCGGTAGCGATCGCAATGAGTTAACTAATTTTCGGTACAATGCGATTCTGCATATTGCGTCTGAAACAGATCCCCCCCAATCCCCAGGGCGGTTTCATTCTCACGAAAATCAGGCTTTTGTAGGGGCGGTGCCCCCGTGCCCGCCCCCACCCACAGACGATTTCACAGGCGTTTGGGACATGGGGGCAACCACGGGGGGATTGCCCCTACCGAGAATGAAACCGCCCTGCCCCCAATCCCCGGCACAAGGGGAGTTGGGCGGATCGAAACGGCTGGATTGGTTGGATGAAAATCAGAAGCTGACTGTTACCAAGGTGCAACAAATATTATTGCAAAATCAACTCAATGTTTTAAGAATTGCTAATGTGCCTAATGCCCGGGTAACGGCAGCAGTTAAGGCGGCAGAATTGCTGTCTGTTGTCGATAAATTTCCCACAGCAGGTCAGTTGCAGAAAGCCGTGGAAAAAGTCGAGGATTTAGGAGTCGATCCCGAAGCGTGGTATGCTTTAGAAGTTGCGTATAATGTTAATATTAGTTGGTCTAATTCCGACGGTCAAGGGCGCTACGATGTAGTGTTTGCACGGGGCGAAATTAGAGATTTTGTGCGAGAAACCCGAAGCGATAGCTTGCGTCCTTGGCGCTCTTATGCTAACAATCCTTTACAAGCTAAAGCTGCACGAAAATTAGTGCCACAGTTGCAGGCTTATCTAGCAGAAAAATTGCCGGAATATATGCTTCCGTCGGCTTTTGTGGTGCTGGAGTCGCTACCTGTGACGGCTAACGGAAAGGTCGATCGCGTCGCTTTGCCTGCACCGCAGCCAATTAAGTTAGAATGGGCTGGCGGTTATGTTGCGCCTCATACTTCTATTGAGGAAGTTTTAGTGAAAATTTGGGCTGAGGTTTTGGGGATAAAGCGAGTGGGTATCCGGGACAATTTTTTTGAATTGGGAGGCCATTCGCTGCTGGCGACTCAGCTTGTTTCTAGAGTGCGAGATGCTTTCGGGGTAGAGTTGCCTTTGCGCCGGGTTTTTGAAGCGCCGACAATTTCAGAATTATCTAAGATTGTTGAGAGTTTGAAAGATAAGAATGCTAAAAGTGATGCTCCGGCTTTAGTGCCGATTTCGCGCGATAGTCGGCGGCGGAAGCTATCATCTTTTACTGGACCTATTGCATAATTTTTTGATTGGTCAACCGCAGATATAAGGCAGATTAACGCAGATTAACGCAGATGATTTTAAGAGGGTTTGTGAATGAGTGCAAGAGATATAATCGAGAAAGTCAATAAAAATGATGGCGGTTGAACAGGTGCAATTTCGATAAATATGCAGCAAGAAATAGAAGTTTTTGTATTCCCCGCATCATTTGCTCAGCAGCGGCTTTGGTTCCTCAATCAATTAGCACCGGGCAATCCTTTTTACAATGTCTCAGCAGCGCTCCGCTTAACTGGTTCGCTCAACTTAAGATGCTTAGAGCAAACTTTCAATGAAATTGTGCAGCGGCACGAAACTTTACGCACTACTTTTACGCTTTTGGAAGGGAAACTCGTACAAGTTATTGCTCCCTTTTTAACCGTATCTCTCCCCACAATCGACTTACAAAATCTCTCGCCAACTCAGCAGGAAACCGCAGCGCTGCAACTCGCAACCGATGCAGCGCAATGCCCTTTCGATTTAGCCGCTGGGCCGTTATTTAAAGTAACGCTGTTACAACTCAGTGAAACAGAACATATATTGTTGCTGAATTTACATCATATTGTGGCTGATGGTTGGTCGATTGGAGTGCTAATTCGAGAGCTGGGAACGCTCTACACAGCATTTGTAAAAAATGGGATCTCGCACTTACCAGCACTGCCCGTGCAGTACGCCGACTTTGCAGAGTGGCAGCACCAATGGTTGCAGGGCGAAGTATTAGAAACCCAGTTAGCTTATTGGCGGCAGCAGTTAAACGGAATTACCACACTCAATCTACCAACAGACAGGCAAAGACCAGCCGTTCCATCCTACCGCGGCGCTAAACAATTTATAACACTATCACCTGCTTTGAGCGAGGCGCTAAAGTTATTTAGCCAGCAAGAAAGCGCGACTTTATTTATTACTCTACTAGCCGCTTTTCAAACTTTGCTGTACCGCTATACGGGACAAGTAGATATTGCAGTAGGAACGCCGATCGCCAATCGCAACCTGAGCGAAATAGAAGCATTAATCGGGTTTTTTGTCAACAGTTTAGTGCTGCGTGCAGATTTATCAGGAAATCCCACTTTTCGGGAACTATTGCATCGGGTAAAAAACGTCGCAATGGCAGCCTACGCCCACCAAGATTTGCCCTTCGAGAAGTTGGTTGAGGAATTACACCCCGATCGCGAGTTGAGCCGCAATCCCCTATTTCAAGTTAGTTTCAGCCTGCAAAACACTCCTGTAGCAGCGCTAGAATTGCCGGGAATCGTTGGAGAGGCGATCGACTTTGACGCGGGAACCGCCAAGCTAGATTTAGAGTGCCACTTGTGGGAAAATGCAGGAAGTATTCAAGGGCAATTTGTGTACAGCACAGATTTATTTGATAGCGGCACAATTGCGCGCATGGCGGGACATTTCCAAACCCTGCTCGAAGCCATTGTTGCCAATCCCAAACAGCACCTCAGCGACTTGGCTTTGCTGACAGCGCCAGAATACCAGCAATTATTAAATGATTGGAATGACACTCAGAGAGATTATCCGCAAAACCAGTGTTTCCATCAGCTATTTGAAGAGCGAGTCGCGCGATCGTCTTCGAGGGCTCCGCTAACGCCCCATGCTGTCGCCGCCGTCTTTGAAAACCAACAGTTAACCTACCGCCAACTCAACAGCCGAGCCAACCAACTTGCACATTACTTGCAGCAATTGGGAGCAGCACCAGAAGTTTTAGTGGGCCTTTGTGTAGAACGTTCCTTAGATGCGATCGTCGGATTGCTAGGCATTATCAAAGCAGGCGCAGCCTACCTGCCTTTAGATCCAACTTATCCTCAAGAGCGGCTTAACTTCATGTTAGAAGATGCTCAGGTGTCGATTTTGGTAACTCAGCAGCACTTAGCAAAAAACTTGACGCAGCCGGAAAATTACGGAGTTTTTTCAGTAGTGTGTTTGGACTCAGACAGAAAAATTATCGCCCAACAAAGCCGAGAAAATCCAACTATAAAAATCCTACCAGGAAACCTAGCCTACGTCATTTACACATCTGGTTCAACCGGAAAACCCAAAGGCGTTTTAATCGAACATCGGGGACTCTACAACTTAGCCCTAGCTCAAATAGAAGCTTTTAACTTAAACTCAAATCACCGCATTTTGCAATTTGCATCCCTGAGTTTTGATGCCTCAATCTTTGAGATTGTTATGGCCTTAGGAACCGGAGCAACACTTTACTGTGCCAAGAAAGAATCTTTGTTGCCCGGACAAACATTAATCCAATTTTTGCAGGACAATGCTATTACCCACGCTACCCTCCCGCCCTCGCTGCTAGCTGTCCTTCCAAACGCCGAACTTCCCGCACTGCAAACAATCATCTGTGCTGGCGAATCCTGTTCCCCGGATGTTGTAAAACGCTGGGCTTTTGGGCGCAGGTTTTTTAACGCTTACGGCCCCACAGAAGCGACAGTCTGGTCAAGTTTGGCCGAAATTGGCGATAGCAAAAAAACGCCAATCGGCCGCCCAATAGCTAATACTCAACTCTATATTTTAGATAAAAATTTACAGCCTGTACCCGTTGGAGTTCCAGGTGAATTGTACATCGGTGGCAGCGGATTGGCGCGAGGATACCTGAACTTGCCCGAATTAACCGCCCAGCGATTTATTGCTAATCCGTTTAGCCAGAAAGCGGGAGAACGAATTTACAAAACAGGTGACTTAGCTCGTTATTTACCTGACGGCAATATTGAGTTTTTAGGCCGCACTGACGAACAGGTAAAAATTCGCGGTTATCGAATAGAATTGGGAGAAATTGAAGCGCTGCTGCTTCAGCATCCCGCAGTCAAAGAAACAGCGGTGGTGGCTGAAGATGATTTGTCTGGAAACAAGCGCCTAGTTGCTTATGTCGTTCCCAATCAAAATCAGACGCTTAATCCCTTGGAAATGCGGAATTTCCTCAAACAACAACTGCCCAATTACATGATTCCCAGTGCTTTTGTGGCGATCGATTTTCTGCCCCTAACTCCCAATGGCAAAATCGATCGCAACCGCCTAATATCGCGGGAGAATCTCATTAGCAATTCAACAGATAAAAGCTGCATTGCACCTCGCACGCCAACCGAGTCAACCCTCGCCCAAATTTGGTCAAAAATCCTTAACACAGAGCCTGTTGGCATTGGCGACAACTTCTTCGATTTGGGTGGAGATTCCCTGCTCGCAATTCGCCTCATTAATGAGATAAGCCAGCAATTTGAGCGCGAGTTACCGCTGTCTGCTCTGTTTTTGCATCCCACAATTGAAGGTTTAGCAGATTCGCTAGATTCAGGAACAAATTCTGAGGAATGGTCGCCGTTAGTGGCAATTAAGCCTCGCGGTAAAAATCCCCCGTTCTTCTGCGTCCATCCCATCTTTGGCGTGGTATTTCCTTATGTCGAGTTAGCCTTTGGGCTAGGAGAAAATCAACCGTTTTACGGGCTGCAACCCAAAGGAATTGACGGCGAAAGTTCTCCGTTAACTAGCATTGAAGACATGGCGGCTGACTACATCGCAGCTTTGCGTACCGTTCAACCAAAAGGGCCTTATTTTTTAGGAGGTTGGTCTTTTGGTGGTTTGGTGGCTTTTGAGATGGCTCAACAGTTACTCGCAGCGGGTGATGAAGTGGCTTTGCTGGCTGTGCTGGATACTTTAGCGCCGGTTCCTGCTAACAAACCTTCTTTTTGGGACGGTTGCAAGTTTATTCTAACTACTGTTTCGCGCTCTATCTGGCCTTTTGTAGTAGATTATTTTCGCTTGATGGCTGCTGCGGAAAATGTGCAAGTTGGCGGTATTGCTGCCAGGTTTCCTAAATTAAATAAGATGCTTAATGTGGTAGCTAATTTTTGGCATCGCTGGAATTGGAAACAGGCTGTTATGGTTAGCATCTTATTTCAGGAGTCCAAACAAAAAAGCTGGCGCGAGCTGGCAATTCCGTCGATGTTCACTGTATTTCAAGCTAACAGTCAAGCAACTCTCAGCTATGTACCGAAAATTTATCCGCACCGAATTACTTTGTTTAGATCCGGGGAAAAGCTCAGCACGAACCATCAAGATCCAACTCTTGGCTGGAGCGATTTAACGGCGGCACAAGTAGAGGTGATTCGAGTTCCTGGCAATCACCTTACTATGTTGAGAAAGCCCTGTGTTGAGGTGCTGGCCAGACAGCTAAACCTTTGCTTGAAGCAGAAATTAAGTGATTGAGCGGCCGTTGGGCGCGATCGATCGAATTGCGTTCATCTGGCTAAAATCCATTGGGCGATGCTAAAAATGCTAGCACCCAAACCTGCTGCGATCGGAATTGTCACCAGCCAAGCCGAACCAATTGACAGCAAAGTTTCCCAGCGTACTGATTTCCAAGCTTTGACAAGTCCGACTCCGACAACTGCACCGACTAAAGCGTGGGATGTGGAAACTGGCAAACCGAAGCGGGATGCTAGCAAGACCGTGGTGGCTGTGGCTAATTCCGCGCAAAATCCGCCGCTGGGTTGGAGTTGGATGATCTTTTCGCCGACTGTGGCAATTACATTTTTGCCCCAGAGGGTTAAACCGATGACTATTCCTGCGCCTCCGACGACTAAAATCCACAGTGGTACGCTGAAATCCTCTGAGGGAAAGGAACCTGTGCGCCGGATGTAGGCGATCGCAGCTAGGGGAGCAACTGCATTTCCTACGTCGTTGGAACCGTGGGAAAATGCTACAAAACAGGCGCTCAAGACTTGAAATCTCGCCATTTGTTGCTCGATGGGAGAGTGGCGGGGAGGGGGAGAGGGGGAGAGGGGGAGAGTGGGAGATTGGGAAAATATTCCCTCTTTCTTATTCCTTGCATCCGTTACATCCGTTACATCCGTTACAAAAGAAGCGGACGTACCTTCTTCCTTCTCAACTGATTCTAATTTTTTCCAGCTATTGAGTGTCAGGCCGATCGCAGCTATTGCCGCGATGCCAATGACAAAATCGTGAATTGGAAGATTCCAGCCAAATCTATCCTGCGCGGCGGCGATCGCCCCTGTCTGCACCAAAGCAACATCCACAATAGACGGCAGTACAATTATCCCGAATACGCTCAGCATTACTGCACTCAGCCAAGGTATCCACTCGCGCAGTTGAAATAGAGGATCTGGCCGATCGAGAATCCAATACTTCACCCCACTGTAAAATAGTGCGGCTAAAGCACCGCTGGCAACAGGTGTCGCCAGCCAAGTTAGGGATATGGTGCCGATGGTTCGCCAATCAACCGCATTAATTCCGGCTGCAACACAGCTAAAACCCGCGATCGCGCCCACCACTGCATGGGATGAAGAAACCGGCAAACCTCGACTGGTAGCGATTTGCAGCCAGATCCCGCAAGCTATCAGCACTGACACCATCCCGATTAAAAATACTTGCGGTTGGGTGGCGAACACTTGTGCATTCACAACTCCTGTTGCCAGAGTTTCGGAAACTCCTTGCCCAAACAGCACTGCGCCGGAAAACTCCAGTATGCCTGCAACAATTATTGCCTGCCGCAGCGTTAGAGCCTTCGAGCCTACTGATGTCCCCATCGAGTTAGCGACATCGTTGGCACCCAAGTTGGCAGCGACGTACAAGGCGAGTGCGGCCATTGCCCCTAGTTGCAGAAATACGACCCCAGAGGTATCTAACATAGAAATTTTTTGACATAAAACGGGCATTTCGATATATGATAAGGGATTGTGAGTTTTGGTAAATCCGATGAAAGGCGCAGAAATAATCCGTTCTATCGAGACGGCAGAAATAAATAGAGTCAAGGTAGAACTCAGCAAAGTTCTCCCCGAAATTTACGTGGGCGACACAGTGCGAGTCGGCGTAAGAATTAAAGAGGGTAACAAAGAACGGGTTCAGCCCTATGAAGGGACTGTGATTGCCATGCGTAACGGCGGGATTAATGAAACAATCACCGTCCGCCGCGTGTTTCAGGGCGTCGGAGTGGAACGGGTGTTTTTGATTCACTCGCCCCGCATCGCCACGATCCAAGTGATGCGCCGCGGGAAAGTCCGCAGAGCAAAACTTTACTACCTGCGCGATCGGGTGGGCAAAGCTACTCGCGTCAAACAGCGGTTCGATCGCTCCCTGTAGGAATGCACCCAGCTTCCCGTTGGTTCATGGTTCATGGGAAATTGAGAAATTTCAAAAAAAAGTTTCCCATTTAGGAGCGCACTGTGTTAAAATAGAAATCTAGAGGTTAAGCGAATTTCAGCAACCTCACCTGTGCGCTCTTAGTTCAGTTGGTAGAACGCAGGTCTCCAAAACCTGATGTCGGGGGTTCAAGTCCTCCAGGGCGCGCTGAATCACCAAACTTTAAATTCTGCCCGAAAGCGCCCGGATTATTGGCTGGCAACAGTCAAAACCCCAAACTTTCGGGTAGAATTAATTTTTGTGGGCGGTTCGCAAAAAATGCCATCAACAAATGCTCGGTGTGGCTTCTCGATCGTCGGTTTCGGCGATCGGCATTTACGCCGTTGATTGGTTGGGCTTGTAAAAAAGTCGTGGCTTTAGATTTGAGATTTGGGACTTGGGCGTAAGTGGTTAGTGTCAAAAAATCTGAGAGCCGCGGGCCACTCACACTATCTAAAATCTAAAATCTAAAATCGCAAGGGGGATTAAATCGTGGCGAAAAAAGACGAAGCTCAAGAAACTCAAGAAATAACGGCGTCTGGGTTTAACCCTGCGAGTTTTTTTAAGGAAACTAGAGAAGAACTCGACAAAGTGGTTTGGCCGAGCCGGCAGCAGCTAATCAGCGAGTCTTTGGCCGTGCTTTTGATGGTAATCCTCTCAGCAAGCCTGATTTATTTGGTGGATAATTTCTTTAACTGGGGCGCGGGAAAGGTGTTTGGGCCATGACTTTTGCATCAGAAGAATCTGAGTATTCCACAGAAGCGACGGGACAGGCAGCATCGCCAGATGTGCCGGAGATTGATGCTCGCTGGTATGCTGTTCAAGTTGCCTCTGGCTGCGAAAAGCGCGTGAAGGCCAATTTGCAGCAGCGGATTCAAACTTTGGATGTTGCCGATCGCATCGTTCAAGTCGAAATTCCGCAAACTCCGGCAATCAAAGTCGGCAAAGACGGTTCCAGGCGGCAGTCAGATGAAAAAATCTTTCCCGGCTACGTACTCATCCGTATGTTTATGGACGAGGATACGTGGCAGGTGATCAAGAATACCCCGAATGTAATTAACTTTGTCGGGGCAGAGCAGAAACGCCGCTACGGGCGCGGCAGGGGTCACGTCAAACCGCTACCTCTGAGTCATTCGGAAGTAGAACGGATCTTCAGAAACGCTCAGGAATCAGAACCAGTTGTCAAAGTATCGATGTCTACTGGAGACCACGTTGTGGTACTTTCCGGGCCATTTAAGGATTTTGAAGGTGATGTGATTGAAGTTAGCCCGGAACGAAACAAGCTCAAAGTTTTACTCTCGATTTTTGGGCGCGATACGCCTGTAGAATTGGAGTTCAATCAGGTTCAGAAACAGAACTAACTAATGGCAAAGAAAGTTGTTGCAGTAATTAAGTTGGCGATTACGGCGGGAAAAGCCAACCCAGCTCCTCCGATCGGCCCAGCTCTGGGTCAGCACGGCGTCAATATTATGATGTTTTGCAAGGAGTACAATGCTAGAACCGCAGACCAAGCAGGTCTGGTGGTTCCGGTAGAAATTTCGGTTTTTGAAGACCGCAGTTTTACGTTTATTCTCAAAACCCCACCGGCGTCGGTTTTGATTCAAAAAGCCGCTGGCATTGCTAAGGGTTCGGGAGAACCTAATCGCAAGCAAGTAGGGTCGATTACCCAGGCTCAGTTACGAGAAATCGCTGAAACCAAAATGCCTGACCTCAATGCTAATGATGTTGAGGCTGCTATGAAAATTGTGGCAGGAACGGCTAAAAATATGGGCGTGGCGATCGCGGATTGAAGTCAGTTGTCAGTTGTCAGTTGACAGTTGACAGTTGTCAGTAATTCAGGATTTTGAAGCTAAAATCTTCAAGCTCAAATCGTAAGTCCTAAGTCGATTCAGGGGGAGAAGCAAAGCTTCGCTAAGAATCGCAAATTTTTTAGATTTGAAATGACCAAAACGGCTCAATTCTAAAATCTAAAATCTAAAATCTAAAATCGACTAACCCCAAAAAATAACAATGGCAAAGAAAGTATCTCGAAGACTGCAAGAACTTCAAAAGAAAGTTGAAGACAGACCTTATCTACCGCTGGAAGCTCTGCAACTTTTGAAAGAAACAGCAACCGCTAAGTTTGGCGAAGCTGCTGAAGCTCACATCCGTTTGGGAATTGACCCGAAATATACTGACCAACAGTTGCGGACAACTGTATCGCTACCAAAAGGAACTGGTCAAGTAGTCAGAATTGCGGTGATTGCTAAGGGCGAAAAAGTTAAAGAAGCTCTGAATGCTGGCGCGGATATTGCTGGTTCTGAAGAGTTGATCGATGAAATTCAGAAGGGCATGATGGACTTCGATTGCCTGATTGCTACCCCAGACGTGATGCCGTTGGTGGCAAAATTGGGTCGGTTATTGGGCCCGCGCGGTTTGATGCCTTCTCCGAAAGGTGGCACGGTGACGACTGACATTGCTCAGGCGATCAACGAGTTTAAAGGTGGTAAACTAGAATTCCGTGCCGATCGAACTGGCATCGTTCATGTTATGTTTGGCAAGGCAGCTTTCTCAGCGGAAGATTTGCTGGTCAACCTTCATGCTTTGCAAGAAACTGTTGATCGCAACCGTCCTTCTGGTGC
Organism: Microcoleus sp. N9_B4; assembly: GCF_036701635.1. Classification (NCBI taxonomy): domain Bacteria; kingdom Bacillati; phylum Cyanobacteriota; class Cyanophyceae; order Oscillatoriales; family Microcoleaceae; genus Microcoleus; species Microcoleus sp. N9_B4. Next base: position 194,497 of record NZ_JAUBRC010000007.1, read on the forward strand.
TAAAGGTCGCTACTGGCGCAGTTTGTACGTATCCGCAACAATGGGCCCGTCGATCGAAGTCGATATCAGTGCTCTGCGCGATACCAAACTTGATGCTGCGTAGCAAGAATTAAGCAGAAGGCAGAAGGTAAAAGACAGCTTCGGCTGTCAGTGTAAATCTCTCACAAGACTTACGCCAGACCCCTGCTAATGTCTGCCTTCTGGTGATAGCCTAATCAAAAATCAATAAGCTGAAGACCGCAGGTGCCGATCGCTTAATTTCCTGCCGAGGCTGAAGAAATAAAAACTCAAGACTCAAAGATTAGAAATTTTATATTTTTAATTCTGACTTGTTAAGTTTTAATTCTCTGCCCCGGCTCGAAGGTCGGGGTTTTTGACGGGCAGTTTTCGATCCTAAAAGGAGGTGAAATAAGTATGGGCAAAAGTTTAGCAGTAAAAAATGAGATTATTGCAGACCTCAAGCAAACCTTGAGCGAATCTCAACTGGCGATCGTGATTGACTACACGGGCTTAACTGTTGCTGAAATCACAGATTTGCGTCGGCGTTTGCGTCCGAAAGGCAGCAGTTGCCAAGTGGCAAAAAACACGCTGATGCGAATTGCGGTTGAAGGCAACGAAACCTGGCAGCCGATACAAGAATTGCTGACCGGTACGTCGGCGTTCCTGTTCGTCCAAGAAGATATTGGCGGCGCGATTAAAGCTTACCAAGAATTCCAAAAAGTCTCTAAGAAGACTGAACTTCGCGGCGGCGTAATGGAAGGACGGGTACTGAAAGAAGCTGATGTTAAAGCATTAGCCGATCTGCCGTCGAAAGAACAACTCATGGCTCAAATTGCTGGCGCTATCAACGGTGTCGCAACCAAGTTGGCTGTGGGTATCAATCAAGTTCCTACTTCGATCGCTCGCGGTCTTAAAGCTTATGCTGAAAAAGACGGCGGTTCAGCAGAAGTAGTAGCAGAAGCACAACCAGAAGCACAACCAGAAGCGCAACCAGAAGCAGAAGCAGAAAGCGCATCTGTGTAAGTCATTAGTAATTAGTCATGAGTCCTCAGTCATTAGTATTTAGTAATAAATAGAAGACTGGAGACGAAAAACTAAGGATGAATGAGCAAATCTCAAATCCCAAATCCCAAATCTACAATCGAACTAGGAGTTTAACGAATGTCTACTGCAACTGACGAAATCTTGGAAAAACTTAAGTCTCTGACTTTGCTCGAAGCTTCTGAATTGGTCAAGCAAATTGAAGAAGCTTTCGGCGTCAGCGCTGCTGCCCCTGTCGGCGGCATGATGATGATGGGCGGCCCTGCTGCTGCTGCTGCTGAACCAGTAGAAGAGCAAACTGAATTTACTGTCATGCTGGAAGAAGTTCCTGCTGACAAGAAAATCGCAATTCTGAAGGAAGTCCGCGCAATTACCGGTCTGGGCCTGAAGGAAGCAAAAGATTTGGTAGAAGCCGCACCGAAAGCAGTTAAGGAAGCTATTGCTAAGGAAGCTGCTGAAGAAATGAAGAAACAGCTTGAAGCTGTGGGCGCAAAGATTTCTATCAAGTAATCAGAGAAGGTAGTTGATATCAATTCTGGTGACACCGGAATGATGGTTGACTGTTGACTGTTAACTGTTGACTGTTCATTGTTAACTGTTAACTATTCCCTAAAATTAATCGCGCGATAGTTACATCTCTCGCGCGATTAATTATTTTTGGTGTAGGGAAACGGCCTTGCTGTGTCCTCTTAGATTTTAGAGGCGGCTTCCATTTGCCGCACTACTGTTAAAGCAGAATAGGAAACGCCGGCAGTTCCTTCTCCCGGATGGGTGGAGTCGCCTACTAACCACAAGTTTTTAATGGGTGTGCGGTTGGCAAATCCGAAGGGGCCGAAGGTTGGTATTCGCTGCCCGATGCCACCCACAACGCCTCTATCTCTCGCTGTGTAGCGGGCAAAGGTGCGGGGTGTGGCGGCTTCTTGGTGTACGATCGACTCTGGCGTCAAATTGAAATATTCGCTCAAACGGGCGATCGCCCCTGCGGTATATTTTTGCTTCAATCCTTCATAATCAACCGAATTCCACCACATTCGAGTATCAGTAAATGAGGAAGCGATAATTGTCGCCATGCCTTTTGGTGCTCGGCCATCACCCGGATGGCTGACAGAAACAAATAATGAATTATTCTCCCCAATCTCACCTTCGTAATCGTAGAGAAACTGAAGGTGGGGCGGACAATTTTCTGGAATTGCGCTTTCATGCACTCCCAAATATATGACAAATGCACCGGATGCAGGCGGCAGTTTATCGACTCGATATTTGTAGCCTGCCATTTGATTGGGGAGTTTGTTTGTTGTCTCTAAATTCTCTGATTTAACCGAGAAATTATCTGTTAAATTATCTGTTAAATTTCCGACCATCGGCTCGCTTGACAACAATTTTACTAGATTTTGCGCGGTCACGTTGGCAACAATGCGATCGGCAGTTTCTGTCCAAACTTCGCCTGTTTTTTGATTGCGAATCACTGTACCTGTGGCTTTGCCGTTGGCGGTGACAATACTTTCAACTGTGTGCCGCAACAGGACTTTGCCGCCGTCTCGTTCGATCGCCCCTACGAGTCGATCGCTCAACACCTGCATACTTCCTTCTAGATGATACAATCCCTGTGGCTCTTGCGAAACTCCTAAAGCCGTCGCCGCGTAAAGTAGCGCCGTTTCTTCGGTATCAACTTGAGAATACAATTTTAACTGCAAATCCAGAAAAGTTCTCAAGCGCAAATTGTCGCCGAAGCCACAAAGCCACAAAGCATCTCCCACTGTCATAAAAGTGAAAGGCAAAGTAATTAAAGTATCGGGGCGAACTGCTTGAATTAATTGCCAGAAATCCCAGAAGTTTCTGGGCGGTAAAACTGGATCGCGCCCTTGAAAGTTCCAGCTAGCTTTGAACAATGCAGATAATAATTGCCAAAAAGGTTCGCTTCCAGGAAACTGCCGCTGCCTTTCTTCCTGCCACTTTTGCGGATCTCGCCACACGCTAATCGGTGCGGTTTCTCCCGGCAAAAACACCGCACAAGCGGGATCGCAGGGTGTGGCTGCGGGGAGTTCTATGTCTAATTCTGAGAAAATTCGGTGGTGAATGCCTCCGGGTTCCAATCCTGCAACCTGCGTGGCGCCGACATCGAAGGTAAAGCCTTTGCGTTTGAAGGTGGAAGCGCATCCTCCGGGGACGATCGCCTGGTCTAAGACTAGCACTTTGTATCCTCTGCGGGCTAGCAGGGCGGCTGCTGTCAGCCCGCCGATGCCGCCTCCAATTACCGTGACGCGGCCCTTAGTCTCTGTGGGACTGGATTTGCCAAAAGGGGTGCGATCGCCTGTCATAAATTTATTTATTGTAATATTTCTTAATAGTATGCTCATATTTTGCAATAAAAAGCTCTTGTAGCGACAGGTTGAAATCTATCGCTACAAGAGGAAGGAGGCCGAGTTTAAAGGACTTTTTAGGGGTAAACTGCTCCGGACGCACCCGGAGCGTTAGACTGTGGCGTGCTGATGAGAGAATCAGGGACGGCGCCACTTGTTGAGATAAGCTTCGCCAATCCCAGCCACAGCCTGCATTTGAGCTAGCTGGTCCCGTAAAGCTTTGATGGTTCTTAGCTGTTCTTGAGACTGTTGCTGCAAAGCGTCGTAATTTCGCTGTATCGCCGCACTCTGGTTCAATTGATTTTCCAGATATTGCAACTTGGTCAGTTTAACTTGGAAGTCGCCGAACGCACTTGACTTTTCTGCTAACTCGTGCTGCAAAGATTCGTAACTCGACTTTGACACGGTTTCCTGGAATTGGCTTTCGAGATTTTGCTTTTCGGTGGCGAATTGCTGCTGCAAAGATTCCAGAGCACTGGATTTTTCGGCGAGTTGCTGCTGCAAAGATTCCAGAGCACTGGATTTTTCGGCGAATTGCTGCTGAAATTCGTGTTCCCGGTGTTCTCTTTCGGCGAGTTGCTGCTGCAAAGATTCCAGAGCACTGGATTTTTCGGCGAATTGCTGCTGAAATTCGTGTTCCCGG
>NZ_JAUBRC010000007.1:198640-198728 GCF_036701635.1 Microcoleus sp. N9_B4
TGTTCTCTTTCGGCGAATTGCTGCTGCAAAGATTCCAGAGCACTGGATTTTTCGGCGAGTTGCTGCTGCAAAGATTCCAGAGCACTGG